>NZ_CAWMDN010000146.1:0-115286 GCF_963866575.1 Aeromonas sp. L_1B5_3 | reverse complement strand
TTTTCGCTTTTCTTTCGGCACCTGCTTCGCTAGGAAGCTGGCTCATCAGTTCGGCGTGTTCCGCCGTGCTGGTAGGGGCGCATTATAGGGAGCCGCGCCACGATGACAATAGTTTTTTTGAAGAAAATCACGAAAATTTCAAATTATTCAATTAGAAACAGCTTATTCAGTGTATATATACAAGGTTATCCACAATCCAGCTGTTTCACTCCCCTTTTAGCGTCATTTATATCGCCGCCAAAGCCTTTGGGAGTGCCATACTGGAGCCGATAACCTCTTCCGAGTGGACCATGGTAGCGCCAATCAGGAAAGCTGGTTACCATGGAGGTGAATACAGTGTTGCACCTTTTTTGCTTTCATTTACAAAAGGTCTTTTAAGATGAATTTATCCAAGTTTCCCGTCTATATGCAGGCCGCAATCCTTGCTCTGGTATTGGCAGTGGTTGGCTACCTGGTTGCCCAGGCCCTGCAATTCTCTTTGAAAGCGGAAGTCATTTTTGCAGCAGGTCTGGCGATTGGCGGTTTTGTGGTACCGCTGCTCCTGAAAAGAACCCCGGCTAATGCAGCTGAAGCAATCGCCAATCAGGAGACTTGCACCTTATATGTAGGCAACCTGCCATATCGCGCCAACGAGATTGCCGTGCGCGAATTGTTTGCCGAACAGGGCCAGGTAATTTCCGTACGCCTGATGAAGGACAAGGCAACCGGCAAGCGCAGAGGATTTGGTTTCGTCGAGATGCCTGCTGCAGATGCCGCCAAAGCGATTGCCGCATTGAATGACAAAGAGTATCAGCAGCGCACCCTCAAGGTACGCGAAGCGAACGACAAGCGAGACAAAGAGGAGAAGGAGGGTGGTGAAGTCGAGGCTTGATCCCCCGTCAAAACCCCACCTCTTCCAGTGATGACAGCCCCCATGCTTGCAAGGGGGCTGTCAGTTTTTGGGCCTCCCCATCCAGCCGGGTGCAGTAAGCCCTGGCAATCACCTCTTCTATATGTACATGCGGCACGGTGGCATGCCCGCCATTGCTCAGCAACCAGGCCACCCGTTTGGCAACTGCACTGCCGGAGTCGATCAGCTGGCATTGCGGCATCAGTTGCCCAATATCTTCATTGAGTAGCGGGAAGTGGGTGCAACCGAGCACCAGCGTATCCGGCTTCTCTTCCCCCTCCAGCCAGTCAGCCAGCACTTCACGCAGCAGCGCCATGTTGACCGGCAGGCCCGCAAGCTTGTGCTCCGCTTCTATTACCAGCTCGGTGGTGCCCTTGAGCAGCACCCGCTTGCCGGGGGCAAACTGGGCGATCAGTTCGTGGGTATAGTCGCGGCTGACGGTACCCGGCGTGGCCAGCAGACCGATACAACCGTTGCGAGTCTGCGCGGCGGCGGGCTTGATGGCAGGTACCACCCCCACCACGGGAATATCAAGTGCCTCACGCAGAGCCGGCAGCGCTATGGTGCTGGCCGTGTTGCAGGCAATCACCACCAGATCGATCTGATGACGGGCCACCATGGTAGTAACCAAGCGGGAACAGGCTGCAATAAGAGCGGGCTCGCTCAATTCACCATAGGGGAAGTTGGCATTGTCGAAGCAGTAGAAATAGTTGTGTGCCGGCAGAACGCGACGGATCTCGCGGTAGATGGTCAGGCCACCCATACCGGAGTCAAACACGAGAATATTGGCCACTTGACCTCCCCCTTTGGTGCAAGGCGGCGATCATACTCCCGCCTGCCGCCAATAGAAAAGGCCCTGCCAATGGCAGGGCCTCGGTTTTTCAAAGATGAACCGAATAAAGCATCAGAAGCGATAATCGGCAGTCACTTTGAACTCGGTACCCGGTGAGGCATAACCATAGGCAGGGGCGTAATCACGATCGAACAAGTTATCTATACGCCCCCCTAAGGTAAATTGCTGAGTCACCTCGTAACTGGCGGCCAGGTTTAACAACGTATACGCACCGAGCTCTACCCGTTGGTTTGTCGCCCAGTTATTGTCATAGCGCTTGCCGACATAGAGCAGCTCAGTCGTCAGTGTCGTGGCATCGAATCGGGTATCTGCGATCCAGCTACCCTTATGCTCGGCTCTGCGCAGCAACTGCAAATCCTGATTACCCTTGTCTTTGGCTCTGGTGTAGTCGTAACTCAGACGATGATGCACGGGCCCGGTATCGATACCGATTTCCGTTTCCACCCCTTTGATATCCGCCGTGGTATTTTTGGGATTGCATGTGTAGCTCATGCTGGTCAGGCAATAAATCAGATTATCGATGCGGTTGCGATACAGATTTACAGACCAGTCCCAGGCCGAATAGCGACCTGACAGACCCAGCTCCAGGTTTTTGCTCTCTTCCGGCTTGAGTGTCGGATTCTCAGACCCTGGATAATAGAGCTGGTTGAAGGTGGGCGCTTTGAAGCCAGTACCGTAGCTCAGCCGGACATTATGGTTTTCATCGATATCCAGCCCGCTGGCCGCAGACCAGGTGTTGTGACGGCCATATTGCTGGTTGTCATCGGTACGACCTGACAACTCCCACAGCAGCGCCTGCCAACGGTAGCTCCCCACGGCAAACAGACCGGTATTGTCGCGATCAGGTGCGCTGAAGGTTTTGCCATAGCTGCGGGAGTCTGATTTCATCTCCTCACGCTGCCAATCTGCGCCACCGGTCAGATTCATCCCTTCGATGCCGCTCCAACTGTTAATCCAGGAGAAGCGGGTTAAACCTGTATGAATAGGCTCACCGCTAGCCTCTCCTTTAGCCTCCTGCCAAGTCTTCAGCTTGTTCTCACCGTAACTGGCTTCAAGTCGACTGCTCAGATCCTTACCCTGGAACTTGAGACCACCATCATATTGGAAAGCCTGTACCCGACTCTGGTCCGTGCTGCCATCTGTGTCGGTGAGATTGTCATAGCCCTGAGCATTGAAGTCCGCACTCCAAGCATCATTAAAAGCGTGGTTCAAACCAATTTGGCCATTACGGCTGGCAAAACCATCCCGATCCGGCTGTTTGGTATTGGCTACGACATCAAAACCATCGGTACGCTCGTAGCCGATCAGCATGTTCATATCGGTTTTTTGACCCAATGACTGAACCGTTCTGAGCTCGCCTTGGCCATAACCATTGCTGCCAGCACCGCCCTTCAGGTGTGTCTCGCTGCCATTCTTGGCGGATGTTATGGTGATGAGGTTGATAACGCCGCCAATGGCATCGGAACCATACACAGCCGCACGTGGGCCACGGATATACTCGATGCGCTCGATATTGCCGAGCGGGATTTGGCTGAGATCAGGCGTACCCGCCACCATGGCTGCAATCGGACGACCATTCATCAAAACCAGCGAGTGGTTGGAGTTGGTTCCACGGATAAACAGGCTGCTGATGTGACCCCGGCCTCCCAGTGTCGCTATCTGCACACCAGGCAGGGTTTTCAGCAGTTCGGGCAAACTCTGAACCTGACGAGATTCGATCTCGGCGCGATCGATCACCACAACGGGCGCCAGCACCGAGCTGACCGGTTGTTCCACGCGGTTGGCCGTAATGACCAGAGTTGGATTGATGGGGATGGTGGTTTGGGCAAACGCCGCCGTCGGCAACAGGGCAGCCGCCAGAAACTTCTTCGACATGAGAGATCCTTAAGTTCGCGTAAGTATCTACTTCGTGGCCGGTTTCTCTCGGCCCGAAATACGAACTCTGGCAGGTCTTCGGGCTCGGGGGCTGATGGCCTACGGCGACGGCTTCCCGCCTGACGGCAGTGCCCTGATGTCGCTTCGTTCCCCCTTACCGCTGCGCGCCAGCTCCGGATTCTCACCGGATTCCCTATTAAGCATGATGCGCCAAAGCGGGAGGATTATAGGCAGAGCAAAGTTGGATGTATAGCCATCCAGATTTCTATTTATTGCCAGCCAGCACCGCCAGCCGCTGTTGGGCCCCCTCCATCACCGCCTGTACCCCGGGATGAGAGAGATGGCGCCCTGCCGAGACCAGATAGTAAGAGAGGGTGACGTCGGTGAGGGTCGCAATCCGCTCCACTCCGTAGAGGCGGCCAATCTCGTCGGCCATCGCCAGCGGCGCCGGGAAGATCCCCATCCCCGCCTTGCCGAACGACTTCATCAGGGTGGAGTCATCAAACTGCCCCACCAGATGGGGATGAATGCCCTGCTGACGATACCACTCCAGCAGCCGATCGTGGGTGGCAGACTTCTCTCCGGGGATCAGCAACGGCAGCCCCTCCAGCGAGGCGGGAAAGCCGTCCCGCGCCCGCGCCGCCAGCTCCGGGCTGGCAAACAGCGCCAGCGGGCTACGCCCCAGCTCGTGGTTATAGCCACGCACGCCGCTGTCGGGAGGGAGCGGGCGATCAATCAGCACCATATCCAGCTTGTGACGGGCCAGCTCGCTGAACAACTGCTCGGCCCGCTCCTCGTGACACACCAGCCGCAGCGGGGTCGCCAGCGCCATGGCGGGAGCCAGCAGCTCGAACGCCAGGGTGCGAGGTACCGAATCGGCGATCCCCACCTGCATGGTCAGCTCCTGACTGGCGTGGCGCAGGGTGTGCTCCAGTTCGGCGCCGAGCGAGAAAATCGCCCCCGCCTGCTCCTGCGCCTGCCGACCCGCAGCGGTCAGCACCAGACGCCGCCCCACCCGGTTGAACAGCGCCACCCCGAGGGACTGCTCCAGCTCGGCGACCTGACCGCTGATGGTCTGCGGCGTGAGATGCAGCTGTTCGGCGGCTTGCGTCACGCTGCCGCAGCGCGCCACATGCCAGAAGTAGTAGAGCTGTTTGTAGTTGAGCATGCTATTCCCTATCAGTTTTTACCGAACAACCATCAGCGAGAATCTGATTTTATCGAAACATTGCGGGCTCTAGCATGCAACCATTATCTGAACTGCCCTGCGAGCCATCATGCTGGACGTCGTTGTTCTCTTCTTTCTGTTTGGTCTGCTGGCCGGTCTGGTACGCTCCGAGCTCAAGCTGCCGCCCGCCCTCTACGACACCCTCTCCCTCTTTCTTCTTCTGGCCATCGGCCTCAAGGGCGGCGTTGGTCTGGCCCAGCAATCCCTGCAGCCTCTGCTGCCGCAACTGGCGCTGGTGATCCTGCTGGGCGTGGTGCAGACCCTGCTCGGCTTTGCCGTGCTGCGCCTCAAGATGAACCGGGTGGATGCCGCCGCCACTGCCACCCACTACGGCTCGGTCAGCGTCGCCACCTTTGCGGTCGGGGTGAACTGGCTCACCGAACGGGGCATCAGCTTTGAATCCCAGCTCTCCATCTTCCTCGCGGTGATGGAGATCCCGGCCATTCTGGTGGGCATAGTGCTCGCCCGCGGCATCAGTCGCGAGACCCGCTGGCGCATGCTGGCGCACGAGACCTTCCTCGGCAAAGGGGTCACCCTGCTGCTGGGCGGCATGGCCATCGGCTATCTGGCCGGGCCGGACGGGATTGCCCCGCTCAAACCGCTGTTTGTCGACCTGTTCAAGGGTGCGCTGGCGCTGTTCCTGCTGGAAATGGGCCTCATCGTCGCTCGCCAGTGTCAGGATCTGCGCCGCCATGGCCTGTTCCTGCTCGGCTTCGCCCTGTTGATGCCGCTCGCCTCGGCGGGACTGGGATTGGCTGCTGGCCAGCTGATGGGGCTCTCCCTCGGCGGCCTGACCCTGCTGGCCACCCTGGCGGCCAGCGCCTCCTATATTGCCGTGCCGGCCACCATGCGCATCGCCGTGCCTCAGGCCAACCCGGGGCTCTCTCTCAGCGCCGTGCTGGGGGTCACCTTCCCGTTCAACATCATGCTGGGGATCCCGCTCTACCACAGCTGGGCCCGCCACTTCACGGAGTAGCCACATGCAGACCGAGACCCGCACCCTGCTGACCGTCATCACGGAAGCCAATCTGGAGCCTACCCTGCTGCGCACCCTCACCCGCGAGGGGCTGCGCGGCTACACCATCACAGATGCCCGCGGCAGGGGGGATCATGGCGAGCGCAACGCCAGCTGGAGCGAGAGCGGCAACATCCGGCTGGAGGCCATCTGCAGCCGGGAGCAGGCGGAGCGGCTGCTGGCCCACCTGCAGAGCCGCTACTACCCCGATTACGCCATGATCGCCTTTCTGCAACCGGTCGAAATCGTGCGACCCGAGAAATTCTGAGCCGGCTTGCCGGCTCTTTTGTTCACCAAAAGCAAACGTTTAACAACAAGGATTCAGAGAAAATGAACACCCCTCCCCTGATCGGCCTGGTAATGGGCTCCGACTCCGACTGGCCCGTGCTGCAGGCTGCCGCCCGCATCCTCAAGGAGCACGGCGTGCCCTACGAGGCGCAGGTGGTCTCGGCCCATCGCACCCCGGATCTGCTGTTCGAGTATGCCGCCACCGCCCGCGAGCGCGGCCTGCGCGCCATCATCGCCGGAGCCGGTGGCGCCGCCCACCTGCCGGGTATGGTCGCCGCCAAGACCACGTTGCCGGTACTGGGGGTGCCCATCCCCTCCCGCCATCTCAAGGGGATGGACTCCCTGCTCTCCATCGTGCAGATGCCCAAAGGGCTACCGGTCGCCACCTTCGCCATCGGCGAGGCGGGGGCTGCCAACGCAGCCCTGTTTGCGGTCTCTCTGCTCTCCGTTGCACAAGACGGCGACGCCCCCCGCTACCGGCAGCAGCTCGACGACTTCCGCACCCACGAGCGAGATCGGGTGCTGACGCTGCAACTGGAGGAGCCGACATGATCCTGCCACCCGCCACCCTCGGCATGCTGGGGGGCGGCCAGCTTGGCCGCTACTTCGTGATGGCCGCCCACCGCCTCGGCTACAAGGTGGTGGTGCTGGATCCCGACCCGGCCAGCATCGCCGGTGCCGCCGCCGATCACTATATTGTCGCCCCCTATGACGACCAGACCGCCCTGCTCGAGCTGGCCAGCCGCTGCGAGGCAATCAGCTGCGAGTTCGAGAACGTGCCCGCCGCCACCCTCGCCCTGCTCGAAAAACAAAAGCCGGTACGCCCGGCCGCCTGCGCGGTGCGCATCTGTCAGGATCGCCGCGAGGAGAAAGCCCTTCTGCGTGGAGCCAACATCCCGATCGCCCCCTGTCTGGCACTCCTGCCGGAAGAGCCCATCCCCGCACAGGCCAGCGAACTCCTCCCCGCAATTCTCAAGACGGCCCGCGAGGGGTACGACGGCAAGGGGCAGTGGCAGGTGAGCAATCTGGATGAGCTGGCGACGGCGCTGGCAGCCAGTGCTGTGCCCTGCGTGCTGGAGAAACGGCTGGCGCTGGAGGGGGAGTTTGCCCTGACCCTGGCCCGCAGCCCGAGCGGCGCCATCAGCTCCCTGCCACTGGTGCAGAACTGGCACAGCGGCGGCATTCTCGACCAGACTTGCTCCCCGGCCAATGTGCCGGCGCTGGAGAGCGAAGCCAAAGGGATCGCCGAGCAGCTGATTGCCGCCCTCGATTATGTCGGGGTGCTGACGGTGGAGTTCTTTCTGGTAGAAGGCAGATTGCTGGTCAACGAGCTGGCGCCCCGTCCCCACAACTCGGGCCACCCTAGCCTCGACAATGCTGCATGCAGCCAGTTCGAGTTGCAGGTGCGGGCCCTGTGCGATCTGCCGCTGCCAGAGCAGATCGCCGTGCGTCCCGCCCTGTTAATCAACCTGCTGGGGGATCTCTGGCAAAACGGCCCCCCCGACTGGGCCACCCTGCTGGCACTGCCCGGCCTGCAGCTGCACCTCTACGGCAAGGGCGAACCCCGCCCCGGCCGCAAGATGGGCCATATCACGGTGACCGGTGACGACTGGCCAATGGTGGAGAAGACCTGCAGTCAGGCCCGCCAGCTGCTGGGGCTGGCGCCACGCTGATCGAGCATCGGAAATGCAAAGACCCGGGCATGGCCCGGGTCTTTGCTGTTGCTTGCTGCGGCTGGGAGCCTTGTCAGGCCCGTTCGGTGGTCAGCGCCACGGGAGCCGGCAGGCGAATGGTGAGGGAGAGCACCAGCGCCACCACCAGCAACACCAGGATCAGGTGGAAGGTCGCCATAAAGCCGCCAAACAGGGAAGCCACGATGGAGCCGATGATGCTGCCCAGACCAAAGCCCAGATAGATGACGCCGTAGTTCTTGGTCAGGTTGTTGAGACCGAAGAAGTCGCTCACCAGCGAGGGGTAGACGGTGATGGTGCCGCCGAAGCTGAAGGCCACACAGGCGACCGCCACGAAGAACAGATTGGCATTGAGCGGCACGAACAGCAGCAGCGCCATGCCCGCTAGGGTAATCAGCTGAGCGATGGTGATAACCCGGATGCGGGACATCTTGTCGGAGAGGATACCCAGCACCAGACGGCCACCCAGGTTGGCCATGGCGATGATGGCGACGGCGTTGGCGGCGACCACTGCTGGCAGACCCACCATCTTCTCGCCAATATCCTTGGCCACGCCGATGACGTAGAGGCCGCTCATGCAGGCAGTGAGGAACATCAGCGCCAGCATCCAGTACTGCGGCTTGCGCATCGCCTCGGCCAGGGTGAAGTCACGGCTCTCGCTCTGCTGCACGGAGGCGGCCTGCTTGGGCGCATCCTTCATCAGCATGCCGCCCACCAGCACCATGGACATGGCGATCAACCCCCACAGCTGGAAGGTGGTCTCAAGGCCGGAGCTGGAGAGCAGCAGCAGGTTGATGTATTTGAAACCGAGACTGCCGAGACCATAGGCACCGATGGAGCAGGCGGAGATCAGCCCCTTGCGCTCCGGGAACCACTTCACGCAGTTGGAGAGGGTCATCAGGTAACCGGTACCGTCGGCAAAACCGACCAGAATGCCCGCGCAGAGGTAGAGCATCGCCAGATTGCTGGCGTGGGCGGTGAGGAAGAAGCCGATGCCGAGCAGCACACCGGCGCCCAAGGTCACGTTGCGCACCCCGAATCGCTCCTGCAGCTTGCCCGCCATGGAGGAGGCGACCGCCAGCGAGAGGCTGAGCAGGCCGAAGGCGAAAGCGACCTGACTCACCGGCTCGTCCAGCTTGTCGGAGAGCTGGGCGTTGAACAGGCTCCAGGTGTAGACAGAACCCAGTGCAAACTGGGTGATGATGGTACCGATCAGTGTCAGGTACCGGGTGCGATTCATCTCTTTGGTCATGATGCGTCTCGGTCGATGGCCTTAAGGAAATTGAGGCCACTATAGGCAAGACGCAGCTCGCGCCGATCGATTAAGGCATGAAATGCAGATCGGCGGGAATGAATGACAATCAGAGCCGCATCAGCTGACGGAACGCCTTGATGTTGCTGCGACTGACCGGCACCTCGAACGGCAGATCATGGAGCCGGATGAGATAGGTGCTGTTAAACCAGGGGACGATTTCGCGGATTTTGTTGATGTTGACGCAGTAGGAGCGGTGGCAGCGGAAGAAGCCCTCGGCAGGCAGCCGGCTGACAAACTCGCTGATGGTCATGGTCATCACGTAGCGATCATCGCGGGTGTAGACATAGGTGAGCTTCTCGTCGGCTTCCGCGTAGTAGATCTGCTCGCAGGGGGTGACGATGATGCGCTCCCCCTTCACCAGATTGACGGTGCGATTCTGCGCTGCCCCCGGCTCGCTCCCCTGCCCCGCCTGCGACTTGCCCGCCTGCTCCAGCTTTTGCAGCAGGCTGATGAGGCGCGGCTCGTTGTAGGGCTTGAGGATGTAATCGAATGCCTCCAGCTCGAACGCCTCCACCGCAAACTCCTTGTAGGCGGTGACGAAGACGATGTGGGGCGGGTGACTCGACTTGTGCAGGTTCTTGGCCAGCAGCAGACCGTCGATGGAGGGGATCTGGATATCCAGAAACACCACGTCCACCTCGTGATCCTGCAGATATTTGAACGCCTCCAGCCCATCCTCGAAGCTCGCCACTATCTCGATCTGGCTGTGCTGATTCACCAGATAGATGAGCTCCTCGCGAGCCAGATACTCGTCTTCCACTATGATCGCTTTCAACATGACATTGCCCCCTGAAGAAGCACAGGAGAGGCAAGCTCCTCACGAATCAAACATTCGTCTTCCATAATGATCGCTTTCAGCATGACAACACCTCTCGCGGCACACACTTATCCTCAACCATGATGGCACTCAGCATGGCATCGACTCCTGATCCGGCAGATAGAAACTCACTTCGGTACCCGGTTCCAGCCGTTTGAGGTGCAGGCCGTCGCCATAGAGCAGCTTGACCCGCTGATGCACGTTCATCAGGCCGATGCTGCGGCTCTCCACCCGACCGGCGGCCACCCCGTCGATCACCTCCTGACTGATGCCGTAGCCGGTGTCCAGCACCGCTACCCGGATGCCGCCCGCCAGCTGCTTCACCTCGATGGTGACCCGACCCGGCGCACTGCGGGGCTGGATGCCGTGCAGGATGGCGTTTTCCACCAATGGCTGCAACAGCAGGCTCGGCACCTCGATATGCACGTCATCCACATCGAACACCACCTCCAGCTTGTCGCCAAAGCGGGCCTGCTCGATGGCCACGTAGTCGCGCACCTGCTGCAACTCCTCCTTGATGTCGATGAGGGTGTCACCCTTGTTGAGGTTGTAGCGCAGGTAATCCGCCAGATTGGCAATAAGCTGGCGCGCCTGCTGGGGCCGGATGCGGATCAGCGACGAGATGGCGTTGAGGGCATTGAACAGGAAGTGCGGGTTGATCTTGCTCTGCAGCGCGGTGAACTCCGCCTTGCGGGTCATCTCTTTCAACTGCTCGATGCGCGACACCTCCATCTGGGTGGAGATGAGCTGGGAGAGGCCAACCGCCATCTCCCGCAGCGAACTGGTGATGCTGTGGGTGCGGCGGTAGTAGATCTTGAGGGTGCCGCTGACGGCGCCGTTCTCCCGCAGCGGAATAATGATGACCGAGTGGAAGTCGGCCAGATGGTACTGGCGCAGATCGTTGTTGATGATGATCTGGTCGAGCAGCACCGCCTGCTGGGTCATGCCGCTGATGGCGTGGTGCTCCTCCAGCTCGTAGTAATCCTTGCCCACCCCGACATAAGCCAGCACGTCACGGGTGTCGGTAATGGCCACCGCGTCGGCACTGATCTCGCTGCGAATGATGGCGCAGACCTGGCTCAGGGAGTGGCGGTCGATGTTCTGGAAGAAGGGCAGCGTCTTATTGGCGATATCGAGCGCCAGCTTGGCCTGCTTGGCGGCAATCAGCTCCTTCTCGTCATCCAGATCCTGTACCAGCTTGATGATGAGACCGATGCAGAGCGCCCCGGCAATCATCGGGTAAGCGATATGGCTGACGATCTCGACGCCCACCTCGTGCGGCTCGGTCAGCAGCCAGATCAGCAGCATGGTGAGCCCTTCACAGAGCATTCCCGCCAGAATGCCGTAGAGCCAGAGCCGCGACTTGCGGCAGCGCAGGTGCAGCCAGGTGGCGAGCAGGCCGGCGATGATGCTGGCGATGAGGCACGGGATCGAGGTGTGGCCATCCATGTCGATGAGATAGCGGTGCAGACCGGAGATAACCCCGGCCGGAATGCCGACCCAGGGGCCAAACAGAATGCCGCCAGAGATAATGGCGATGATCCGCACGTTGACCAGCGCCCCCTCCACCGGAATGCCGGTGTAGGTACTGAACACCGCAAACAGACAGAAGATGGTGGCAACCAGCACCCGCTCCGCCGGGGTGTGATCCTGTTTCTGGAACAGCCGCTGGAACGGCCGGGTGCGGGTCAGGAAGAAGAGGGTCATCAGCATCAGCGCCGCCCGTTCGAACACCGCCAACAACATCATCTGATTTTCGAGCAAAACAGGGATTCCGTATCTATGACTAAAAGGAGGACAAGACGCGGGATCATATCCCGTGTCAGCTCATTCCGAATAGTGGGTTCCAGATTAAGCTTTGCTGCTGGTGGGTCGATAAATGAGTGACCCCGGCAGCGGGGTAACCTCGATATCCAGGAGATAATCATATGTCTCAGAAAGGAGTTTTGGTGGCACTACTGGCTAGTTGTTGCGCGATGGCGGCTCAGGCCGACACGCAGACCTATCAGCTCAATTGGCACGCCACCGCCAGCAAGAGCACCGGGATGGAAATCTCGCTCACCCACCCGGGCCAACAACCGGTCAATTCCCCTTTCACATCCAGCCCGGTCCAGACCGAGGCCATCAACCTCAGCAATCCGGATTTCAACACCACCTACCAATTGAAGGCTCGCACCCTGTATGCCAGTTTGCCCGAACAGGCCGGCACCGACTTCAAGCTGGCCCTCAACGGCCAGCCACTGCCGCAACACCATGCTCTGCCTCTGACCCAGGCCACCCGCTACTTCCTCAGCTATCTGGCCCCTGCAGCCAAACCGGACCAGACCGGCGAAGCGGCTTATGAACTTCTAATCTACTGGCACGGTTGACCATCAATGAAGGCATGCCCGACATGCCTTCATTTTTATTCCGGTTCGGTCTGCAATTGCATGATAGCCTGTCTGACGATCCCGTAGACATGCTGCAACTGCGGCAATGCCCTCGGCAATCTCTGCGGCGTGAGCCTGGCAGATTCTGTCTCGCTGCACACGGCAACCAGTTTCATCGCTCCCATGAGCCTGGCCCCGCCCTTCAAACGGTGCACACAGTCGAGAAAACGGGCCAGTTCACCGCCCTCTGCGGCTTGCTGCAGGCTCAGCAGATCATCGTCGCTGGCCCGCACAAACTCATGCAGCAACGGCAGCATCAGCGCCGGCTGATTGCCGGTCAATGATCCGAGACACTGCTTGATCTCCTGCACGCAGCGCTCGATTTCCCTCTGTTCCTCATGCTGCATGTGGCGACACAGACAACGCTCCAGCTCCTCCAGCCCGACCGGTTTGAACAGGCAGTCATCCATGCCGGCGGCCAGACCCTCGCTCACCTGCTCCTGGCGGGCATCCGCCGTCAACCCCAGGATGAGGCAACGATGCGTACCTCGGCTCAGCTCCAGAGCACGATACTGGCGGGTCAGTTCAAAGCCGCTCATGCCAGGCATGTTGAAGTCGGTGATCATCACATCAAAGGGTGTGTTGGCAAACAGTTCCAGCGCCTCGCTCCCCGACTCGGCAGCCGTGGCATCATGCCCAAGGTATGCCAGTTGCTGGCTGACCAGCAGCCGGTTGGTGGGGTGATCGTCCACTATCATGACCCGCAGCCGCCGGTTATGCCCTGTCATCGTGCCCAAAGCCACAGGCGTGACTGATTCGACGGGGCTCGCCAACGGCAATTTCATCTCTATGCTGATGCATGTGCCGTGTCCGGGCTCGCTCTCCAGCAGCAGCGATCCCCCCATCGACTCGCACAGAGAGCGGGAGATCATCAGTCCCAGTCCGGTACCGGAGCGCTGGATGTACTCGGGCTGTCTGGCTTGACCAAAAGGCTGAAACAGTCTGGCTTGCTCCGCAGGCGCAATCCCTATACCCGTATCCCGGATCACCAGTTGCAAGGTGCACCAGCCATCGCTGGGTTTTGATTTTAATTCGACCCGCACCGATCCCTGCTCCGTGTACTTGATGGCATTACTGATGAGATTGGAGAGGATCTGCTTGTAGCAGATACCATCGATCTGTATCCAGCGTGGCTCGACGGCGGCGAGTTCCAGTTGCAGGTTCTTTTGTCTGGCCAGCGCAGTGAATACAGTGACCACCGAGGCCGTAAGCCCTGTGATTTCATGGGGTTCCGGCCTCAGTTCAAGCCGACCGGACTCGATCTTGGAAATGTCCAGAATATCGCCAATCAGGCTCAGCAAGTCCTTGGCCGAACCATGGGCGATGGAGAGTGAGGTCTTATCCTCCTCATGCAGCCGATCACGGCGCAGGGTCAGTTCCAGCAAACCAATGATGGCATTCATGGGCGTGCGGATCTCATGGCTCATGGTCGCCAGAAAGGTCGACTTGGCACGATTGGCCTCTTGGGCATCTTGGCTGGCCAGAGCCAGTTCTTCAAGCAGGCGCAGCCGCTCGCTCACGTCGATCCAGCCACCGATTACTCCTTGCACATTCCCCTCAAGATCAAAGTAAGGCTGAACCCAGTGATAAACATCGACAGTGCCAGTTGTCATTGACAACCTATGATCACTCTGTCTTACACAACGAACAGTACGTGCGGTGCTCAAATCCTCTAACAACGGGGCAAGGAAAGGCCAGCGCTGAACATCGTCCGCCATAGTGGTACCCAGCAGATAGCTCTTCTCCTCATTAAAGAAGCCGGCATATGTGCTGTTACAGAGTACCAACCGGTCTTCCTTATCACGGGCATAGATGGGGTGGGGTGTGCCGTCCACCAGATCTTCGATAAATTTAAGCTGGGAGCTCAAGGCCACCTCGGCAGCCCGACGCTGGCGCACCTGTTTGTGCAGTGAAAGCCCCCATAGACCGATCCAGATGGTCAGCAGCATTATTAAGGCGATAATACCGCCAAATTCTCGTACCAGTTCCTGCCAGGTAATTGCCTCCTGCTGGGTACTGACGCGCCAGCGATTGGAGAGCCCCTCCAGTTCATCCGGTGGAATCATGGCTATTACTTGATCTAGGATGTCCCTTAAAATTTGACGGTCTGGGGACACCGCAAAAGCCGCGCTTATAGGAATTGATTCAAACAGCTCACCCGTAATGAGTAGACTGTCCTGAAACTTGCTATTTATGTAGTACTTGGCAACGCGTAGCGGTAAGACAGTTACATCACAGAACCTAGTCGCAACGCAGCGCAATGCATCTTCGATCCGCTCGAACTTTCTGGTGGTCAGCTTGCCATACTCTTCTTCAATCGCCTGTTCGGAGATGAAATCTTTAATCATGGCGACTGTACCAGTTTTCAGTAGAGTCTCAGGCACTGTTGCCTCATGGTGTACCTCAACGACATAAGCCAAAGGATCCAACACAAAAGCTCGGCTGAATAAATAATGGTTTCGACGTGTCTCCGTTGGGCTTAATACGGCGACATCCACCTGGCGCTCCTCAAGCAGCTGTAGCATCTGTGCAGTTGTCTTAACGGGAACAATCTCTATTTCAACCCCAAGTTTCGCCCGCAATACCTGCAGCAAGTCAGCAACAACACCATGCAAGGTGCCATTGATA
The DNA here is from genome assembly GCF_963866575.1 of Aeromonas sp. L_1B5_3. Taxonomy (NCBI): domain Bacteria; kingdom Pseudomonadati; phylum Pseudomonadota; class Gammaproteobacteria; order Aeromonadales; family Aeromonadaceae; genus Aeromonas; species Aeromonas sp. L_1B5_3. The sequence continues at coordinate 100,258 of NZ_CAWMDN010000146.1, read as the reverse complement.
TCCCGAAAACTCAGAGGTGGAATTGTATTGTTAACACCAACCCTAATTTTTCTCTGCTTACCTAGCCAATGCCATTGCTCACTGGTAAGTTCAACTTTGCTCGCACTGATAGAAAGTCCGCCACCATTCCAACGCTTTGCTATTTCTGCACGTTTTCCATCAAGTATTTCCTCTAGGGCTACATTGATTATTTTTTTTAGCCGTTGATTTTTCTTGTCTAAGGAAAATGAAAAGCCATGTGTATCTCGATATAATGGTTTTAGTAGCTGAATGCTATCTTGATAAAATTTATTAACAATAAAATTCCCTGAAATCATATCTAACATCACAGCATCTACTTGCCCATAAGCAACTGCAGACAGTGCACTGTACCGAGATGGATACATTTTTATCTTTAAATCAGGTAGATATCGCTTAACATCAATTGTTGGAAGATAATAATCAGGAACAGCAATCGTCTTTATATCACGCTCCTCTACATGTATATTTTTATATATGGCAGGATCATCCGGCATATATTTATCTGTCAATAATAGCTGTTGTTGTTCTTCATAGGCATTAGACGTACTTAAAAAATCTATTTCTCCCCGTTTGAGGGCCTCAATAGCTTCAGCTCGAGACGGTATATTTTTCACAACGATCTCAATACGCAATAAATGACTAAGCATGCCAACAATATCAGCGGTGACTCCTTCATATGCGTTTGCTCGCAGTGTTATATCCATAGGGGGATTGTCCGGCATTGGAACGCCGAGCACCAAGCGCCCTCTATTTCTCAGCCAAAGCCAGTCCTCCGCATTTAGCGGTAAAAACTGCTTGTCAATATACTCACTGTCATTACGCGCATATACATGTAGGAAAGGTGTCTCAAGATGATGAGCAGAAGCGCAAATAGTGAATAGGAGGGCTAATAGAGCGGTGTATGATGCTTTCATGTTTACAGTAACTCTTGACGCTTAGCAAGGCTAATCAAATCAACCATATTGGTCACATTAAGTTTCTGCATCAATCGAGTTTTATACGTACTGACGGTTTTTTCACTGAGCAACATGCTCTCTGCAATCTGCTTGTTGGTATGTCCGTGACATATTTGCATTAATACACTCATCTCTCTGTTAGATAGGGCTGATAGGAGATCTTTCTTATCTACATCATGAGCATTTTTGGCGCCGTAAATAACCTCGTGAGGGAAGTGAAGTTGACCTTTTCTAATTTTAATTAGTGCTATTTTTAGCAAAGAAAGATCTTCCATCTTTGATATAAAACCGTTCGCTCCAGCTTGGAGGCAGCGCACCATGATATGATGTGTAGCTTGTGCTGATAAAATTATTATGTTGATTTTTGAATCGATTTCTTTGATTCTTTTGATTACCTCAATACCATCCAGCCTAGGAATTCCAATATCCAGAATGACGATGTCTGGATGATGTTTACGTGCCATTGAAACTGCATCAACACCATTGTCAACTTCGGCAATAATATGATGTTCATCCTGCTGAAGCAGGATGCTTACAGCCATTCTTATGGCGGGGTGATCATCTACTATCAATATTTTTGCCATATACGTTCCTATCATAACACCACTTGATATTGCTTATGTTAACTATAAAAACATCACGCGTACCATATGGCGTTTTAATATTAACAACATGTTACATAGTTTAGGTGGAAACTCATGTCCTCGCACCTAATCGATAGTTATCTAATATTTTTATATTCACTCATCAATGACTTACATAGCAATACACTCTTTTGAGTCTCTATTTTTCATTTACTAATTCCCGCATGGCAACCACTCTCATCCACCACCATCAGAGGAACGCGCCATCTAGATAAGAAAACACTAAAGTTCTTGAAAATCAAAATCATAAGGAAAATGAAAAAAACTGATAAACGAATAAAAATGCTTCGTTTTAAGTTGCCAACTAAAGCTACCTTTTAAGACTTTTCCTACACAACATTCAATCGATCCAAACTGGTCTGACCGCTATCTTTGCTGGCGAAAAGATGAGCTGGCTGATGAAGCATTGCGCTTCGGCAACCGGCACGGTTGCTTGGACAAACCTGTCCGGCAAGGTGGAAAGGGAATGCACCCTGGGTGCGTGAAATCAAACGGGTGGCAAATGCCCCCATCAGGAAATGTGTAGGAAATATCAAGATGAAAAAGACTCTGATTGCGCTGACTGTTGCTGGACTGGGCTTCGCTGCCGCCGCTCAGGCCGCTGTAGAGGCAAAATCCGTTGCCACCTGGAAGGCAACCGCCAAAAAGGACACCGAGTCGGCGCTGGTTGTCACGCCGCTCGACAGCCTATCTTTCCAATACGCGGAAGGGATCAAGGGTTTCAACACCGTGAACGGTCTGTTCGACGTTGCCATCAAGGGTGATGCCAGCGCCACCGACTTCACGCTGAAGGCCAAGAAGCTGAGTGGCACCCTGAACCACCTGAGCGGCGGCTCCACCGTCGACGTCGGTGTACTGTGGCAAGGTGCTCCCGTCAGCACCACCGCCTATACCACACTGATCGATACCGCAGCCGGCATCACGGGCGGCAACCTCTCTCCGCTGGCCAGCAGCTTCAAGGATGACACCCAGCGCAGCACCGCCCAGGGCTCGTTCACCTTCAACATCGAGAGCGCGACCGTCAACGGCACAGAAGCGGCTTTCGAGACCCTGCCGGATGGCCTGTGGAGTGGGGAAGTCAACGTCGAGTTCGTTGCCAACTGGTCCTAATTGCCGCGACGAATAGTATTCGGGGCCCTGCGGGGCCCTTTGCAATCACAGGAGTTCCCATGAACCTGAAAATGCTGATGGCATGGATGCTGTTTATTCCCGGGGTCAGCCAGGCCATCAACGTTGGTTCCGTCACCACCTTCATCGATGCGGGCAGCCAGGATGTTGCCAAGGAGATCGAGAATGGCAGTGATCAAGCCAGACTGGTCACCATCTCCGTCAACCGCATCTCTTCACCCGAAGAGGGTGGCCAAGAGATCCCGATGGAGGTGGCCGGCGAGCTGATGCTCTCGCCCAGCCGACTGATGCTGCCAGCCCATGCCAAGAACAACGTGCGTTTCTTTTACAAGGGACCGCAGGACAGCAAGGAGCGCTACTACCGCATCCGCTGGCTGGACACCGCCCTGTCGATGGACGACCAGAGCAACAATCGCCGCCAGGCGGTTGCCACCACCTCTGCCCAGATAGGCACCATTCTGGTGGTCGCGCCACGCCAGCAGCTCTTCGCCTACAACCTGCAAAACGGAATGTTGAGCAATCAGGGGAATGCCTCTTACCGCACCGTGGCCTACGGCCCCTGTCTGGACCGCAAGGCACAGGCGCAGTGCAAAGAGACCTACTACGACCTGCCCGGCAAGCAGCGCCGCTTCAAGAAAGTCGATATGCAGGATCCGCAAAGTCATCTTGGCCTCTGGCTGGGTCAGGAATTCGTCGTCGTCAAATAACCCGTTTGTGCTGGTACTGCCTTCACCACCCGGTCGAGTGGCGGTGTTGTTTTGCCGAAATCTGAAACCATGGTGCGTGATATGTTGAAGAAAACCTGCTTGTTGCCGCTCTCATTGCTGATGGTGGTCTCCGCCTCGGCCAACAGCGCGGCGCCACTCAAGATCGCCAACGTCATCATTCCGGCCAGTTTTGCCCAGGCTCTGGCAGAAGGGCTGGCTGTTCCCGTACGTCTGCAGTACACGGATGAAAAATACCGGCTCGACACCCTGACCGATAACCCGATCGGCAATGCCACCCTGCTGCTGCAGGACGGCAAGCTGCATCTGCTGCACATCGATTTTGGTGCTGGCCAGCAGCAAGGTCTGCTCAACGACCAGCTGACCACCATGCTCGCCAGCAAAGAGAAGCGCACGTTTTCTGCCGAGGGCAGCTTGCAGATAGCTGCCAACACCAGCATGCAGCTTGACCTGGTGGCCATGTTGCTGACGATTCGAGTTTCACGCGATGCATTCGGCCGGGCCAGGCAACCGGACAACCGGGTGACCTTGACTCCGACCGTTGACGCCCTGACCGGGGTGCATCGCTACAATCTGGGCTACTCCTTCAACAGCAATCGGCAAAACGGTCACAGCGACTCCAACTTCCTGCAACTGGACAGTACCGTCGGGATGGGCGCCCATCACATGGCGCTGGACGCCTCCCTCTACAACCTTGGGGAGCCAGAACAGAGCGGTGACATCTATCGTGCCATGTACGAACGGGATCTTGACGATCGCCGCATCGCGGCCGGCATGGTCTCGACCTGGGATCTGCAGACGCTGGGGGTGGTGACCGGCCTGAGTACTGGCCGCATTTATGGGGCATCGTATGGCAACCAGGCCCAGTCACGTAAACAGAAAGCCGACACATCCACCACCCCGGTACAAGTCTTCATGCCTGCCAATGGCGAGGTCAGGGTGTACCGTGAGGATCGCCTGATCAGTCTGCAGAACCTGGCTATCGGCAACCAGAATATCGACACCTCGGCGTTTCCCAGTGGCGTCTACAACGTCACGGTCGAAGTCTATGTCGATGGACGGCTGACCAGCACAACGACCCAGCGTGTCACCAAGTTGGGCGGTAGCCTGGGCTTTACTCAGGAGTGGGGATGGCAATGGTGGGGAGGCATGATGGAAGGCGCCCAGAACAACGGCGATTCACCGCTGCTGGGAGTATCGCTGGCACGTTCGCTGGATACTCTGGAACTTGCCACCACAACCTATGCCTTTAAGGATGCAGCGGTAGGTGAAGCCCGTGCAAACTGGCAGGCAACCGATCGTATCAGCGCCCAGTTGCAAAGCATGCTGGCCTCCGACCAATCGTGGCGATTCGCATCCAGCCTCGCCCTGCAGGCCCATGACAATGCCTCCCTGTGGCTCAGCCAGGAGAAACTCGAGACTGGCAGCGCCCTGACGGTGAGCAGCGCCGAACTCTACTCCGCCGGTATCACGCTCAATCTGGGTGGCTGGGTCAGCGGTCTCGGCCAGCTCACCTTCAACACCCTGCACGACCGCCAGATGAACAGCGATCGCAGTTATGCCGATTACTACCAGCACCTTTATGCTGGCAAATACGGCAACCTGTCACTGCGCGCCAGCCTGCAAAGCGACAGCGGTACGCTCAACGGATTCAACAACAAGAGCATCACGCTGGATTACTCGATCCCGTTCGACAACCTGTTCAGCTTTGGCATGAGCAGCAACGAGCAGGGCCAGACCACGGCCAACCTCAACTACCAGAAACGCATGGACAGCGTCATCAATCTAGCCTCGTTCAATGCCTCGCGCATAATGCACGGCAGTGATGAACACAATATGGCGCTCTCCGGCACACTCGGGTTCGAGAACAGGGTCATCGGCGGCACCATGACGCTAGGCCGCGGCCATGGTGGCGACATGAATGGCAACCTGATTGCGCGCGGTGCCCTGGTCACCACCGAGGATGCACTGGTCGCCTCTAGCCGCAACTCCTCGGGGTCCGGCTTGATCATCAATACCGGGATCGATCGCCAAGGACAGATGCTCGCCAAGGTCAACGGACAGGATTACCCCCTGCAGGGCGAGCAGACCTTCCTCGCCCTCCCCCCTTACGGGGAATACGAGATAGAGCTGCTCAACAGCAAGCGGGGCAAGGACAGCTACGACATCAATACCGGCAAGCAGCGCTACACCCTGTTTCCCGGCAACGTGGCCAGCCTGGATGCGAGCGGCACGATCAAGGAGATGGTGACTGTCTTCGGCATACTCAGGGCAGAAGACGGTTCCTTACTGGCCAATGCCCGCATCGACAACCATATCGGCACCACGGTGACCAACGAAGCTGGCGAGTTCTCGCTGGATGTAGATAAAGCCAACCCCATGCTGACCTTCCGCCAGGGGAATGACTTCTGTGAAGCCGAACTCGATCTTGAAACACACACCGGCGCCGCCTGGGTAGGCATCATTACCTGCCAGGGGCTGCCCACCTATGCCATGGTGAGAGAGTACTGATGATGAATCCCACATATAAATGGCTGTTGGCGATGGTAATTGCCACCAACTGGACCTCGCAGGCCAGTGCCGCAGTATCCAAAACTGTCTGGCCAAATGCTCCGCTACGAAACTTTCTGTTTATTGAAAACCAAGAAGACAACAACCTATTTGTGGCACCTACCGACGGATTAGATCCACGTTTGACCGGTGCAAATGCTTGGACCTCCCTTAAAGGGAATGGGCAAGTGAGCCTGGCGTATGTTGATAATGGATACAACACCGATATTAACAATTGGAACGTCGACATGTGGGAAAACGGCCCGATCCGTCGTCCTTATGTCAACCAGCGCTGCATCATGACATATACCCGCTGTGATCCCGACACGGCAGAAGCGGTCAACAAACCCGCCGTGGTTGATGACCTTGGCTTTTTCGGTCTCATTGGCGCATCCGCGGGATGGGGGCACGGCAAGCTCAGCGCGAGTTTTTTTGACTATCTGCGCACCATGCCAGTTGGAGCCATTTTGAACAGAGAAATGAACTTGTGCATGACCACGCTCAAATACGACGCGGCGGCTGGAGAGCGCTGTATCAATCAGAACAGTGGCTACTGGTACGTGAGAAACATGCAGCACAAGAAGGCTGGTCATCTGCGCTTCGTACAAACCAATGCGATTAGCGAAGTCATTGTTGACAGCAATGGCATACCTTATGTCTTGCCTGGCTCTCAAGGCTGTGAAAACTATCGTCTAGGCAATCAAGACGGCATTTTATGTCGGTTCCTTGACTACAAATTCAATGACGACGGCAGCCAAAATTATATCGAACCGTATATGTATACCAATGTCAGAAATAGCTCATTGAATAGCGCCATTGGCGTCACCGATTTGCAAATGAGTGCGGATCTCAAGAATTGGGCATACAAGGGTTATCGCCATAATATCAGCAACCTCAGGGGGCAATCCTCTGTATATCTGTTCCTATCAAGCAATTTCTTCAAACAAGTGGTGAGGTTGGGCCTGCAGGAACAACTTACTCGTAGCCTGATCAACTTCAATATGAAAAATGGATATGCACCTGAGAGTGGATACTATGAGTTCAGTGGCACAACCGAGATACATATCAAGCCACGGGACTTCAGCGTATCGATTCTGTCATCCGATGGTATAACCACACCTTACAGGGAAGGCAGCGTTGGAAAAGATATTCTGACTTTTCCCTACAATATTTCTGATAGTGGCCCAATTAGTGCCGATCTGCTCGAAATATCTATTTCGCAAGACCAAGGCGCTCCTTATCAAGGGCATTGCACTTTTTACCCTGCCGGGAAGGTATCATCCGAGCAGGCCGTGCCAATCCCGACAAGGCTGGTGTTTGATTCAGGGACTCATGGTGCCGCTTCCCAGCATGCCATTGAATGTGGCGGACACTCGGTAGATATCCGAGCCTTGGGCATAAAAGACAACCAACCACCACAAGAGTGGAACGATCCCGTCAACGGTAAAGGCATTACCCGATTCTACAAGCTGGCGCTGGAATTTGATCTGACTGATCCCATGGTGCAACGAACCATTGGCAACGACCTGTGGGAAGGGGAAGTACAGCAAAGCGGTACCATTACCATCAAAGGGACCTGGCGCTGATCATGAAGAACGACACGCATCGCATTTTCTGGCTCTTGCTGGCCAGCACGCTGAGCTCACAGGCCATGGCCATCGACATCGGCGCCATGACGATTGCCATGGCACCGAACGAAGAGTTCATCGCCCGGACCGTCACCAACAACAGTGGCTCGCCCAAGGTCTACGAAGTGCAGATGGAAAAAATCAGCAATCCCACTGCCACGGGGACAAGCGTCCCGACGGTGCCTGGCGAGCTGCTGTTCGCCCCCAAGCGCTTCACGCTGCACGCCAAGCGCATGCAGAACGTCAAGCTCTACTACAAAGGGCCGGCGGATGGTCAGGAGCGTTACTATCGCATCACTTTCACCGAGTCACCGGCGGCCCAGCTTGATGAAAGTGGCCAGGCCAGGCGCCGTGGTGCGTTGGAGATGAAACTCGCGCTGCAATCGACCCTGGTGGTACGCCCGCGCCAGGTGCGTTTTCAATACCAGCTGGCCCCGGCAAGGAGCAGCATTACCAATACCGGCAACACCTACTTCGAATTCATGGTGAAACGGGGGTGTCAGCAGGCGGACAGCGAGGCAGACAGCAAATACCTGTTGCCCGGCGAGACCTACCAGAACCCGAGGATCGGCCAAGCAGGCAACCAGAAGCTGATCGTCTACCAATCCCGGTTCATTCCGGTCGGCAAGGATTGCTGGCCTGACTAGCCGCTCACGACCAAGCTCCCGGGATTGAACAATGCCCTGACCATCGGACAACAGTGTCGCCAGCCGCGCAGCGATCAGGCACTGGCGGCACATGATGTGAGAACAAAACTTCTATATTAATTTTCCCCCGTCCAACACAAACTCCGCTCAACAAAACTGTCCGGCCACCCAGCCGGAGGACCAGGCCCACTGGAAGTTGTAGCCACCGAGCCAGCCGGTCACATCCACCACCTCGCCGATGAAGTAGAGGCCGGGCACCTTGCGCGCCTCCATGGTCTTGGAGGAGAGCTCGTTGGTATCGACGCCGCCCAGGGTCACTTCGGCGGTGCGATACCCCTCGGTGCCGTTGGGCAGGATCTGCCAGTCACCCAGCAGGTTGGCGATCGCCTCAAGTTCCCGCTCGTTGTACTGGCGCATCGGCTTGCTGGCCAGCTGACCCAGCTCCACCAGCTTGTCGACGAAGCGCTTGGGCAGCTCGCGCCCCAGCACGGTTTTCAGCTCCTGCGCCGGATGCACCAGCGCCCATTCGCGCAAGGCAGCCGGAATATCCAGCTCCGGCAGCAGGTTGATGTGGATCTTCTCACCCGCGTGCCAGTAGGAGGAGATCTGCAGGATGACGGGGCCGGAGAGGCCGCGGTGGGTGAACAGCATCGCCTCCTTGAAGCGGGTGCCATCCTCGGCGGTCACCGCCACCGGCAGGCTGATGCCCGCCAGATCGGCAAACGCCTCTTTCTCGGCCTGATGGAGAGTAAAGGGCACCAGCCCTGCGCGGGTCGGCAGCACCTTGAGGCCGAACTGCTCCGCCAGCTTGAAGCCATACGGGGTCGCGCCCAGCTTGGGCATGGAGAGACCGCCGGTCGCCACCACCAGCGAGTGACAGCCGATCTCACCCTTGCTGGTCGTCAACACAAAGCCCTCGTCCTGTTTGCTGACGGTGAGGATCTCGGTCTGGAACTGCAGGGTCACCCCGGCCCAGTCGCACTCGGTTAGCAGCACATCGACGATATCCTTGGCACTCTCGAGACAGAACAGCTGCCCCAGGGTGCGCTCGTGATAGTTAACCCCGTGGCGATCCACCAGATCGATAAAGTCCTGCTGGGTGTAGCGGGCCAGCGCCGACTTGCTGAAGTGGGGATTTTCCGACAGGTAGGCGTGAGCGCCAGCCTGATGGTTGGTGAAGTTGCAGCGGCCACCGCCACTGATGAGGATCTTGCGGCCCGGCTTCTTGGCGTTATCGAGCACCAGCACCGAGCGGCCCCGGTAGCCCGCCTGCGCCGCACACATCAATCCGGCCGCACCGGCCCCGATCACCACCACATCGACCTGCTTCATCATCACTCACTTATCAAAATAGAAACGGCACCTGGCCAGAACCGAGATTGCCTCTGGCGGAACACAACCATAGTGGCTGCCCACCAGAATAAACAACGGCCCTTAAAAGGGCCGTTATTGTACTGGCTGAACACTAAGTGTCCACGACTATCAGGCGTTGCTGTCCATGATGCTGGCCGGAGCGCCTTTGGCCAGTTCGGCCAGCTCCTTGTCGATGAAGTAGAGGCCTTTGCCATCTTCACCCACCAGACCGAGACGGTCGACGATGCTCTTGAACAGCTTCTCCTCTTCATGCTGCTCGGCCACATACCACTGCAGAAAGTTGAAAGTGGAGTAGTCCTGAGTAGTGAAGGCTACGTGGGCCAGACCATTGATGCACTTGGTGATGTGGTACTCGTGCTCCAGGGTGGTACGGAACACGTCGCCCAGCGACTTGAACTCATGGGGAGGGGCATCGATGGCGCCCAGCTTGGGCATGGCGCCGGTCTCGCTCACGTAGGTGAACAGACGCTCCATATGCTGGCGCTCCTCGACGGCGTGCTGGCGCAGGAAGGTGGCAGCCCCCTCGAAACCCTTGTCTTCACACCAGGCGCTCATCTGCAGATAGAGATTGGAGGAGTAGAACTCCAGGTTAATCTGCTCGTTCAACTTCTCGATCATGGCTTTGGCCAACATCTTGTTTCTCCTCAGTGATTTGGTATCGATTGTCGCCACACTCCGGCCATGAATCAACCCGCCAGAGAGAGGGGGATCCCGTTCCTGCCAACTCAGGGTGTCAGCTCGCCAAGGGAGGCGACGTCCACCGGCGCACCGTAATCGACGCCCGGCAACTCGAAGCCGTTGAGCTGCATGAAATCCTGCCGCAACCCGGCAAAATCCCCCAGCCCGTGGAAATTGTCCGGCGTCACCTTGGGCCAGAGCGCCGAAACGGCGGCCTGAATGGCCGGGTCAAGCTCGTGGTCATCTATCCGGATCAGTCGGTTGCCATCAGCCACCACCCCATTAGGCCCATACATCTTGGCGGCGAACAGTCGCTGCATCTGCTCGATACAACCTTCGTGTACACCGCGCTCCTTCATCACCCCCATCAGCAGGCCGAGATAAACCGGCAGCACCGGAATATAGGCGCTCGCCTTGGTCACCAGCGCCTTGCAAACCGACACCCAGGCGTGGCCACCGATCTCGGCCAGCTGCAGGTTGATGGTCTCGGCGGTGGCGTGCAGATGTTCCTTGGCATAACCGATGGTGCCATCCCGATAGAGGGGATAGGTGGATTCCGGGCCAATGTAGGAGTAGGCCACGGTTTGCGCGCCGGGCGCGAGACAATCCGCCTGCTGCAACGCCTGCATCCAGAGCTGCCAATCCTCGCCCCCCATCACGGTGACGGTATCGCGGATCTCCTCCGGCGTGGCGGGCGCCAGCGACTGCTGCACCAGCGTATCGCGCTCCAGATCCAGCCCCCAGCCGCTGAACGGCTGGCCGGTAGTCTTGAGCACCGAGCGCACCTGCGTGCCGTCGGGCAGCACCCGAATGCCGCTCGCGAGCGAATAGATCACCAGATCCACCTGCCCCAGCTGCTGGCGGATGGTGTCGATGGCCTGCTGGCGCATGCCGTCGGAGAAGGCATCACCGATCAGGTTGATGGCGATGCGACCCTCCTGCTCCGCCTCCTTGCGAAACCAGATGTTGTTGTACCAACCGGCACTGCCCAGCCCCTTGTCGGAGGGGCCACGCTCGAACGAGATGCCAATGGTGTCGGCACCGGCACCGAAGGCGAGCGCAATGCGCGACGCCAGCCCGAACCCGGAGGAGGCCCCCAGCACCAGCACCCGCTTGGGCCCGCTGAACGGGCCAGCGGCCTTGATGCGTTCGATCTGCTGTTGCACGGCGGCGCGGCAGCCGATGGGGTGACAGTTGCGGGCAACACAGCCCTGGATCTGCGGATGAATGATCATGAGAAGGCCTCCAAAGAAACTGGCTACAGCATAAACAAGTCGCGGGAGATTAACTTGATGCCGGATCTCTATCAGCAAGAAAACGGCAAGAAAAGCAGCAGGAAATGAGGCAGAAAAACAAAAGGGAGCACGTGGCTCCCCAAAGCGGTATTCAGATGCTTTTTGTTGTTTTGTGTTCATTGCGAAGCACGGGCACATCCTATGCCTCTCACCGGCTGCGGGCAATAGAGTGGGTGTGACCTGGCTCAAACTCCTGTTTAATTTACGAGCAAAAAGTGATTATTAATTGAGTCAATTGCAACCACCTGCTGGAAATTAAACTCGTTCAAATCCCTAAACTGTGCCCAAGGCACCATTTTAGTTTCAGCAGAGATTGGTATAGTGAGTGAAGGATCGGTAAGGAGACATCCCATGAGTGGTACAACCTATTACAAGCACATTCTGGCCGCGATCGACTTGTCGGAAGATAACCGCAAGGTGATCGACAAGGCGGTGGACAGAGCCCGTTCCAACGGCGCCAAGCTGTCGGTTATCCATGTCGATGTGGACCTCAAGGATCTCTACACCGAAATGATCGATATCGACATCGACAACGTGCAGGATCAGGTGATCGCTGAAGCGAAAGAGAAGCTGGAGGCCTTCCTCGCCTCGGTGGACTACCCCATCGAGAAGAAGCTGGTTATCTGCGGCGATCTGAGCGAGCGAGTCAATCAGGCGGTCAAGGAGTACGAGATCGATCTGCTGGTGTGCGGCCATCGCCAGAGCTTCTGGAGCCTGCTCACCTCGAGCGCCCGTCAGCTGATGAATACTGTGCCCTGCGATCTGCTGGTCGTTCCCTTGCAGAAGTGATCAAACAGGCGTAGTGTGATTTGCCATGAATATGACCTCATTCAATCACAACTACTGGTGGTGCTGCTCTTAAACAGGCGGCACCGCGTTTCTATTGTAAATTTCCCAAAGAAAACACCGTGACCGCCGAGAGGCGGTCAACTGTTTTTATCCCTTTGTCGCCTCCCGGCTCACCCAACTGGAGAGAGTGACATGCACAACCCCGTTATCCTGACTGGCGATCGTCCCACCGGCAAACTGCACATCGGCCACTATGTCGGTTCCCTGCGCCAGCGCGTCGAAGCCCAGCACCACTACCGTCAATTCGTGATGATCGCCGATCTGCAGGCGCTGACCGACAACGGCCACAATCCGGCCAAGGTGACCGACAATGTGCTGGAGGTAATGGCCGACTATCTGGCGGTCGGCCTCGACCCGGCCAAGACCACCTTCTGTCTGCAAAGCGCCCTGCCCGCCCTCGCCGAGCTCACCTGCTACTACCTCAATCTGGTCAGCGTCGCCCGGCTGGAGCGCAACCCCACCGTCAAGGCGGAGATCCAGCAAAAAGGGTTCGAACGCACGCTGCCAGCCGGTTTTCTGGTCTATCCGGTGAGTCAGGCCGCCGACATCACCGCCTTTCGCGCCAGCCATGTGCCGGTCGGGGAAGATCAGCTGCCGATGCTGGAGCAGACCAACGAGATCGTCCGCCGCTTCAACTCACTGGTGGGCAAAGAGGTGCTGACCGAATGCCAACCGATCCTGAGCGACACCGGCCGCCTGCCCGGCATCGACGGCAAGGCCAAGATGTCCAAGTCGCTCGGCAACACCATAGAGCTCGGCATGTCGGCGGAAGAGGTCAAACAGGCGGTGTTCGCCATGTATACCGACCCCAACCACCTCAAGGTGAGCGATCCGGGTCAGGTGGAGGGGAATACGGTGTTCGCCTATCTCGATGCCTTCCATCCGGACAAAGAGCTGGTAGCCGAGATGAAGGCGCACTACCGGCGCGGCGGGTTGGGCGATATGCGCTGCAAACAGGTACTGAACGACTGCCTGCAGACCCTGCTTGCCCCGATGCGGGAGCGCCGGGCCGCGGCCATCACCGACAAGAAGATGCTGCTGGAACTGCTCTATCAGGGCACCGAGCAGGCCCGCATCATCACCGATGAGGTCTTGGCGGAGGTGAAAAGCGCCATGGGGCTCAACTACTTCGCCAGCATCCGCTGAGTGGGCGTACCGAGCGCATCGGCGCCGTAGAGGTCGTACACCAGCTGGTGCAGCAGGCTCTTGAACCAGCTGATCGCCTCGTCATGGGCGGTCAGCGGGTGGCCCGCCATCAGATAGACGATGGGGATCTCCGGATCCAGCTGATGCATCCGCAGCGGGTAGTAGCGGCAGAAGTGGCGCCCGATCATCTCGGGCACCACCACCAGATAGCGGCCGGTCGCCATCAGCGGCGGCACCGCCATAAAGCTCGGTAACCTGACCCCCAGCTCCCGCTCCACCCCGAAGCGGGCCAGCCAGAGCTCCACCATCGCCTGGCTGTGGCCCCAGCTGGAGGTGTGGATATGGGGGCGGCTCACCAGCTCGACCGGAGTCAACAGATCGGGCAGCTCGCTGCCAAGGGGCGACAGGCAGACCAGCGGATTGCTGAACCACTCCTCGCGCCAGAGACGGGGCGAGAGGTGGTTGGCACCGGCAAAACCGATCACCAGATCCAGCTCCCCCTTCTCCAGCTCCCGCTCGTAGTCGCTGTCGGCCAGTTCGCACACCTCCAGCCGGCAGTGGGGCGCTGCGCGGAACAAGCGATCCACCAGCAACGGCACCAGCCCGTGCTCTACCGAACCCGGGGTGGCGATGCGGAAAATCCGCCGCGCGCTGGCGGGTTCGAATCCCTTGGCCTGCCGCACCCCCTGCTCCAGCATCGCCAGCGCCTGCCGCACCGGCCCGGCCAACGCCTTGGCCCGCTCGGTCGGCATCATCTCCCGTCGGCTCATCACGAAGAGAGGGTCATCCAGCGCGATCCGCAACCGACCCAGCGCATGGCTGACGGTGGATTGGGATAAATGCAGCCGTTCGGCGGCGCGGGTGACGTTGCGCTCCTGCATCAGCATGTCGAATACCGCCAGCAGGTTGAGGTCGAGGCGGGAGAGAGAGCTATCCATCGATATTAGCCATAGTTGAATGCCGACAATTCATTTTTACCATAGTAACAGATTACCTAGAATGCGCAGGCTTAATACATCGGAGATTAAAATGCGTAGCTATCTGTTATTGCTGGCCATCGGCCTGCTGTGGGGTTCCCAGTTCATTTTCATGCACCAGGCCGTTGCCGAGCTGCCTCCCATTCTGGTGGCTGCGGGTCGTGCCCTGTGCGGCAGCCTGACCCTGGGTCTGCTCTGCCTGTTCATGCGTCTCAAGAGTGAAAACACCCCGTGGCGTACCTACATGCTGATCGCCCTGCTGGATGCCACCATCCCCTTCATCATGGTCGCCTGGGGCCAGCAGTATGTGGATAGCGCCATCGCTGCCGTGGTCATGGGTTGTATCCCGTTTGTGACAATTCTGGCTGCACCGCTGTTTATTTCTGGTGAAAGAATCACCAAAACCGGTCTGCTCTCCGTGATCATCGGCTTTGCCGGTGTGCTCACCCTGTTCTGGCCAAAACTCTCCCAGGGCATGAACGCCGGTCTGCTCGGTGCCATGGCCATCCTGCTGGGCGCCAGCTGCTTCGCCATCGGTCTGCTGATGATCAAGCGCTTCGCCAAGGATCACCCAGTGGTCGTTGCCCGCAATATCCTGATCTCCTCGGCCACCCAGTTGCTGCTGGTTGCCCCGTTCATGGTTGACGTGAGCAGCCTGACTCTGCCGAGCAGCCAGGCCCTGAGCGCCATTACCGTGCTGGGTACCCTCTGTACCGGTCTGGTCTACTTCCTCTACATGGCGCTGATCCAGAAGGCCGGCCCGACATTCGCCTCCTTCAGCAACTATCTGGTGCCGCTGTTCGGCGTGATGCTGGGCGCCCTGTTCCTCGGCGAACAGATCCACCCCACCACCGGCGTGGCACTGGCTCTGATCCTCGGCTCGGTCGCCATGAACCAGTGGGCCCAGCAGCGTCGTGTACAACGTGAGGCAACCCTATGTCAGGCATCTTGACCACCCTGTGCGGCGGTCTGGTCCTGATTGCCGGCTGGCAGTATCGCCAGCGACTGGCGGGCATGCTGGGGCTGTTGATGGTACTGCTGCCCTGGTTTTTCGATAGCAAGCTGCAAGCCATGCTGAGCTATGCCCTGAATGCCTGAATCGCTTTTCTGAGTGTGTGAAGAGAGTTCATCTCTCCTGTTTTTTGGGACTGTTTTAAAAAACCTCCGATTTGTCCCCCGCTACCGGCGCTCTGCGCCGGTTTTTTTATGCCCGTTTGCCGCCACTCACATCCGGTAGCGGTAGTCGATCCGCTCGTTCTTGCGCGGGCCGGTGATTTGCCAGCTCAGCAGAAAACCGTCATCGATCTCGGTCAGCTCGGCGCGATAGTGATCCGCCCCGCACAGATGGGGCTCGGCGGTCAGCCAGCGGCCATCTCCTTGCGGCAGCAGCTCGAACAGTTCGACCGGCGCTTCATAACGCAGGTGAGAAAGGCGGATCCCCCGCTCACTACGCTGCCACCAGAAACGGTTGTGCATGGTGAGCACCCGACCATGGGGAGTGGTGTAGCTCCCTTGCTCGCTGAAGAGCCAGCCACCCTGATGATCGGTCACCGCCACAACCCCTTCGCCGCGACCATTCCAGTCGGTCGCCGACCCCTCGCCATTGCTGGCGGTGAAGCCAAATGCTCCGACCTGTGGCAATCGTGCCCATAAACGCTGGATTGCCGCTTCCATCTCGGCCATCATAGCCCCCTCAAAAATTGACAACTGATGACAAATCAACCACATGAACTACTTGATAGGGGTCACCCTGCTCTGGTCATTCTCCTTCAGCCTGATCGGGGTCTACCTCGCCGGTCAGGTGGATGCCTACTTTTCGGTGCTGACCCGCATCGCTCTCGCCAGTCTGGTGTTTCTGCCCTTCCTGCGCCGCCGCTGGCTGCGACCCGCTCTGGTGGCCAAACTCATGGCGCTGGGCGCCATCCAGCTCGGCATTATGTATCTCTTCTACTACCACTCCTTTCTGCTGCTGACGGTACCGGAAGTGCTGGTCTTTACCATCTTCACCCCCATCTACGTCACCCTGCTCCACGACCTGCTTGAGCGGCGCTTCAACCTCGCCTATCTGTGGGGAGCCCTGCTGGCCGTCGCCGGTGCAGCCGTGATCCGCTTTGACGGGCTGACCGAGAGTTATGCGCTGGGCTTTCTGGTGGTACAGGGGGCCAACCTCTGCTTTGCCATGGGTCAGGTGGGCTACAAGGTACTGCTGGCAAGGGAGGCGGAGCAACCGCCACAGCTGGCGATTTTCGGCTGCTTCTATCTGGGAGCACTGGTGATCGCCCTGCCCGCCTGGTGGTTGCTGGGCAAACCCCAGTACCCGACCAGCGGGCTGCAGTGGGGCATTCTGCTCTGGCTGGGGGTGGGCGCTTCCGGGCTGGGATACTTCCTGTGGAACAAGGGGGCGACGCTGGTCAGCAGTGGGGTGCTCGCCATCATGAACAATGCGCTCATTCCGGCCGGTCTGCTGGTCAATCTGCTGATCTGGGGCAAGGATACCGATTTGACCAGATTGGCCATCGGCGGCGTGCTGATGCTGGCATCCCTCAAGGTGTGCCAGCATCGCAAGGTCACTTCATCCTGAGTGGCAACTAGCCGACGACGGCGTTGCGCTCCCGTCTGGCCTGACCGTGGCAGGTGGCCAGACGGGCCAGCAGATGGTCAAGCTGCTCGCCGGGCTGGCTCTGTACCAGCCCGATACTGACGGTCACCGGCCGCTGTGGCAGCAGGCTGGCGTCGGCAATCTCGAGGCGCAGCCGTTCGGCAATCTCCAGCCCCTTCATCCGCTCGGTGCGGGATAGCATCAGAATAAAGCCATCCTCATCCCAGCGGGCGAAGGGATCTTCGCGGCGCAGCTCGTGACGCACGATGCGCGCCAGCTTGGCCAGCATGGCGTCACAAGCGGCCTCGCCAAAGAGCTGGCGGATTTTGGCCATGTGATCGACGGAAAACTGCAGCAGACTGAAGCTCCCCCCCTCGGCCAACAGCCTCTCCTCCAGCAGTTGCTCGAAGCGGCTGCGACTCTCCAGCCCGGTCAGTGGATCGGTACCGTGCCGCTCTTCCACCAGCACCACGGCGGGATCGAGATGGCGCACCACGCCAAGCAGATGGCCCCGCTCATCACGGCGGATCCGCTCTTCCAGCCGGATGTAGTGGCCGTGGTGGTGAAGAATACGATATTCGAGGCGCAGACCGCTGCTGCGGCCGCTCTGGCAAGCGCTCAGGGCATCAGCCAGCCGGGCAACGTCATCGGGATGCACCCGCTCCAGCCAGCCGAGATCATCCGGCCAGCTATCGCCAAGCCCCAGCAGGCGCAGGCAGGAGGGGTCGCGGCGCAGTCCCTGTTGCGGGGACCAGGTCCAGATCCCCGCCTCCAGCAGCGCCATGGCATCGAACAGCAGACCCGGATCAAGCCGGGCGGTGACATCCACCAAAGGTGTCTTGAGCATTTCCATGGGGCACCTCGAAACCGAATCTGAAGAGCTGATTCATAAGTAACATTGGCCATGGCGGCGAGCAACAGGGTCAGCTCGCTTTTCCGTGATAACCCTCCATCAGGGTCTGCCAGTTATCCGGTACGAAGTGGAAGCTGGTGTGCAGTTGGGACTCCTTGTTGAAGGAGCGCAACAGCCGCTCCAGATTGCCCTTCTGCCACTCGCCGGGGGAGCGGATCGCCCCCTTGTCGAAGTCGATCACCCACACCTTCTCATCCTGATCGAGCAGCAGGTTGTGGCTGTTGAGATCGGCGTGGTAAATCCCGGCATCGTGCAGCTGACGCACCGTCTGGCCAATCTTGTGCCACACCTCGCTGGCCACCGGCCCCTGCTTGAGCAGGGCGACCATGTCCTTGGCACCGCGAATACGCTCGATCAGGATGTCGGCGCGATAAAATGGGCCCTGTTTGGCCATCCGCGCACCGAACGGACGCGGCACCGGCAACCCCAGTTCGCACAACTTGGCCAGCAGGGTGTATTCCGCCATGGCGCGGCTCGATTCGACCCCTTCGAACCAGAAGCGATCCCGCACCACCTTGCCCACCATGCCGCCGCGATAGTAGTGGCGCAGCACCAGATGGCGGGACTCATCCTTGACGAACCAGGTCACACCGCGACCGATGGAGGTTCCCACCACCTGACGGTTGTTCTGCCACCAGGCCGGTTCGAATAACTGGGAAGTGGGGTCGCGAAAGGCCCCTTCGGCAAACCAGCAAACCTGGTTGTGTTCGGTCTGTATCAGCATCATGAAGATCCCGCTCGGTGGGTCGTTGATCGCCCCTATGTATGGGCGATGAGGCTGCGACTGTGGCATGCCCGCAACATGTGCCAGCCATGGCGGCTATTAGGGTGGCAAAGCCCGGCTGACGATTGCGCGCAATTTTACAATCCACAGGGGAGTTTGCATAATGCCATCCACCCTTTTTGCCAGCCGTGCGCCACATCATGCCGCTATTTCAAACGCCTCCCTCCTCCATCTGCATTCTGCGGCTCTCCGCCATCGGCGACTGCTGCCACGCGCTGGCACTGGTACGGGTCATCCAGCGGGAGTGGCCGCAAACCCGCATCACCTGGATCACCGGAAAAATCGAGGCAACCCTGTTTGCCGATCTGCCCGGTGTCGAGGTGATCCCCTTCGACAAGAGCAAGGGGTGGCGCGGCTATCGCGACCTGTGGCAGACCCTCAGGGGACGCCAGTTTGATGCCCTGCTGCATCTGCAGGCGGCCATGCGCGCTAGCATCGCCACCCTCGGCATCAAGGCCAGGGTCAAACTCGGGTTTGATCGGGAGCGGGCTAACGACGGCCAGTGGCTGTTCACCAACCACAAGGTGCCCTCGCCCGCCTCTCCCCACGTGCTGGACGGTTTCCTCGCCTTTGCCAAAGAGCTCGGCATCAAGGATCTGACCCCGGATTGGCAGCTGCCCATCAGCGCCGAACACCAAGCCTGGGCGAAAGAGAAGATTGCTGGCAAACCGACCCTGCTGATCTGCGCCGCCGCCAGCAAGGCGTTCAAAAACTGGACGGCTGCGGGCTATGCCGCACTGGCGGATCACGCTGCCAGCAAGGGTTTTCAGGTCTATCTCTGTGGCGGGCCAGCCAAACTGGAGCGGGATCTGGCTGCCGAGATCCGGCAACTCAGCCAAAGCAAACCAGTCGATCTGGTTGGCCAGACCAACCTCAAGCAGCTGCTGGCGCTGATTGGTGAGGCGAGTCTGGTGCTGGCCCCCGACACAGGCCCCACCCATATGGCCACCATAGTAGGCACACCAGTCATCGGCCTCTATGCCCACCACAATCCGGCCCGCACCGGCCCCTATCTCTGCCGGGATTATGTCGTCAGCGTCTATCAGACCCTGATTGAGCAGGAGACCGGCAAGCCGCTGGCCGAGCTTGGCTGGCGCACCCGTCTCAAGGATCCCGACGCCATGAGCAAAATCACCAGCGAGCAGGTCATCGCCGCCTTCGATCGCCTCTGCGCCGATCGCCACCTGCCTGACTGAAAGCAGCTCGGAAATCCCGAGCAGTGAGGCAGGGATAACCTGATGGCCCCATGCCGGAGCGACAGGCAGAATAAAGACCGATGTGGGTTACGCTCCCGCAACAAGCTACGAACACTTTGATCGGCCGGAATATGATTCCGGCCGTTTTTTTATTCGCCACCTTCTGTTAAAATTCGCCGCCTTTACATCCCCCTGATCCAAGAATTTATCCGCATCATGCGTTTGGCTGTCTCCCTTTCGGGCACAAGACGGCGGCCTCTGCTACAACCAAAATGCGGGTTCCGATTAAAGGTAATAACATGGCGCAACAAGGCACTCTCTATATCATCTCCTCCCCGAGCGGCGCAGGTAAGTCCAGTCTGCTCAACGCCTTGCTGACCAACCACAATCAAGCTGGCAAGATGCAGCTGTCGGTCTCCCACACCACACGCGCCACCCGTCCCGGCGAAGAGCACGGCGTCCACTACCACTTCGTCAAGGTGGAAGAGTTCAAGGAGCTGATCGAGCGCGGCGATTTTCTGGAGTGGGCCGAGGTATTCGGCAACTACTACGGTACCTCCCGCGCCGCCATCGAAGCCTGTCTGGCGCAGGGTATCGACGTATTCCTCGACATCGACTGGCAGGGCGCCCGCCAGATCCGCGAACTGATGCCGACCAAGTCCATCTTCATCCTGCCTCCCAGCCGTGAAGAGCTGGAACGCCGCCTGATTGGCCGCGGTCAGGACAGCGCAGAAGTGATCGCCGGCCGGATGGCAAAAGCCATTGCCGAAATGGTGCACTACGACGAATATGACTACGTGATTATCAATGAAGAGTTCGAGCAGGCACTGTTCCAGCTCAGAGCCATTATTGAGTGCCAACGGCTGGAGATGCGTCATCAACAGCAGGCACAACAAAACTTGCTGCAACAGTTACTGGCAGAATAAGCCAAAAACGAGTAAACTTTTGCGTCATTTTTAAACACCGCTTTTCTAAACACAGAAAGCCCACATAACTGGAGTCCTGCATGGCACGCGTTACTGTAGAAGATGCTGTAAAACAGGTTGGTAACCGTTTTGACCTGGTGCTGGTCGCCGCACGCCGCGCCCGTCAAATCGCGGTTCAAGGCAAAGATCCGCTGGTTGAAGAAGAGAACGACAAGCCGACCGTGATCGCCCTGCGTGAGATCGAGCTGGGTCTGGTAAACAACCAGGTAATGGACACCCAGGATCGCTACGAGCAGCAAGAACAGGAAGCCGCCGAGCTGGCTGCCGTTGCTGCCATCGCCGAAGGCCGCGGTTAAGTCACTCTTTCCCCATAGTCGGCACCCGCCCGGGTGCCGACTGTTCATCCCCATTTACAACCGCTCGAAAACCTCGCAAACTCAGGTCTACACGCTCAACTCCACGAATTGCCGTTTCACCGCTGCGGGGACTGTCTTGTATTTATTTGAAAATCTTAAAGAAATAGCCAGTTCCTACCTGCCGCCCGAGCAGGTCGAGAAGCTCAGGCAAGCCTATGTGGTGGCCCGTGATGCCCACCAGGGACAGATGCGTTCCAGTGGCGAGCCCTATATCACTCACCCCGTCGCCGTAGCCCGAATTCTGGGCGATATGCGCCTCGATCATGAAACCCTGATGGCCGCCGTGCTGCACGACGTCATTGAGGATACCCCTATCACCAAGGCCGATCTGGCCGAACAGTTTGGCGATGCGGTCGCCGAGCTGGTAGCCGGGGTCTCCAAGCTCGACAAGCTGAAGTTTCGCGATCGCAAAGAGGCTCAGGCCGAGAACTTCCGCAAGATGGTGATGGCGATGACCCAGGATATCCGGGTCATTCTGATCAAGCTGGCCGACCGCACCCACAATATGCGCACCCTGGGCTCGCTGCGACCGGACAAGCGCCGCCGCATCGCCCGGGAAACCCTCGAAATCTTCGCCCCCATCGCCAACCGCCTCGGTATTCACACCATGAAGAACGAGCTGGAAGAGCTGGGCTTCGAGGCGCTCTATCCGATGCGCTCCCGCGTGTTGCGCGAATCGGTGCGCCGCGCCCGTGGCAATCGCCGCGAGATCATCGACTCCATCCAGAGCGAAATCAGCGGTCGTCTGAAAGAGGCTGGGATCGAACATCAGGTCAGTGGCCGCGAGAAGAACCTCTTCTCCATCTACAACAAGATGGAGAAAAAAGAGCTGCAATTTCATGAGGTAATGGATATCTACGCCTTTCGGGTCAAAGTGAAGGACATAGATACCTGTTACCGGGTGCTGGGGCAGATGCACAGCCTCTACAAGCCGCGCCCCGGCCGCTTCAAGGATTACATCGCCATCCCCAAGACCAACGGCTACCAGTCGCTGCACACCTCGCTGGTGGGGCCGCACGGGGTGCCGGTCGAGGTGCAGATCCGCACCGAATTTATGGATCAGATGGCCGATAAAGGGGTTGCCGCCCACTGGGCCTACAAGCAGGATGGCGACAGTTCGGGCACTACCGCCCAGATCCGCGCCCAGCGCTGGATGCAGAGCCTGCTGGAATTGCAGCAGAGCGCTGGCAGCTCCTTTGAATTTATCGAAGGGGTCAAAACCGACCTCTTCCCCGACGAAATCTACGTCTTTACCCCCGAAGGGCGCATCATGGAGCTGCCCGCTGGCGCCACGCCGGTGGATTTTGCCTACACGGTGCACACCGATATCGGCCACGCCTGCGTCGGTTCGCGGGTCGACCGCCACCCCTATCCGCTCAGCAGTCCGCTGCACTCGGGCCAGACGGTGGAGATCATCACTGCGCCGGGCGCTCGCCCCAACGCGGCATGGCTCAACTTTGTGGTGACCACCAAGGCCCGTTCCAAGATCCGCCAGTTCCTCAAGAACCTGCGTACCGAAGAGTCGGTGGTGCTAGGTCGCCGCCTGCTCAACCATGCTCTGGGCGCCAAGAATATCGAAGACATTCCCGAGCCGCGCATCAAACAGGTGCTGGCCGATACCAAGCACGAGAACCTGCAGGGGCTGCTGGCCGATGTGGGCCTCGGCAACGCCATGAGTGTCATGGTGGCGCGTCGCATGCTGGGGGATGAGTTGCCGCCGGAAGAACAGCCCAAAACCAGCAGCAAGAAGATGCCGATCAAGGGTGCCGACGGCATGCTGGTCACCTTCGCCAACTGCTGCCGCCCGATCCCGGGGGATGCCATCATCGCCCACATCAGCCCGGGCAAGGGTCTGGTGATCCACCAGGAAGCCTGTCGCAACATCAAGGGCTACAGCAAGGAGCCGGACAAGTACTTGCCGGTGCAGTGGGAAGTGGACAAGGAGCAGGAACAGGAGTTCCGCACCGGCATCAGCATCGAGATAATCAATCATCAGGGTGCGCTGGCCGAGCTGGCCAACGTGATTGCTGCCACCGGTGCCAACATTCACGCCATCAGCACCGAAGAGAAAGATGGCCGGGTCTATCAGGTGAGCCTGCTCATCACCACCAAGAGTCGCATCCATCTGGCCAACATCATGCGCAAGATCCGCGTCATGCCCAACGTGCTCAAGGTGAGCCGGCAAAAGAACTGATCACACAGGCGGCGCAAGCCGCCTGCTGCTTTTTAAGAGACAACCATGACCCCCGAACGCTTCAAGCGCATCACCGATATGCTGGCCCAGCGTCAGCTCGATTTGACCGTCTGTATGGAAGAGGTGCACAAACCTCACAACCTGGCTGCCATCGTGCGTACCGCCGATGCCATCGGCATCCACCGGGTACACGCCGTCTGGCCCAAAACCTGGATCCACAAGCGCAAGGGCACCGCCCGCGGCAGCCAGAACTGGGTGGATGTAAAACTGCACCCGGATATCGGCAGCGCGGTAGCCGAGCTGAAAGCCTCCGGCATGCAGATTCTGGCAACCCACCTCTCCGACAGCTCGGTCGATTTTCGCGCCATCGACTACACCAAACCGACCGCCATTCTGGTGGGACAGGAGAAACACGGCATCGGCGAAGAGGCGCTGGCGCTGGCCGATCACCATATCGTCATCCCCATGGTGGGCATGGTGCAATCCCTCAACGTCTCGGTGGCCGCAGCCGCCATCCTCTACGAGGCACAGCGCCAGCGCGAGCTGGCCGGTTGCTATCAACGCGGCTGCCCGCTCACTCCGGAGGAGCAGAACAGCATCCTGTTCGAGGGTGGATATCCCATCTATGCCCAGCTCTGCAAAGAGAAAGAGATGCCCTACCCCCAGCTCGGCCCTGCCGGTGAAATTCTGGCGGACGAAGAGTGGTGGCAGCGGATGCAGCTGACCCGCAAAGGCTGGGCCCAGCAGATCGAGCAGGACGACCTACAGGAGGAGTGATGGAGAACCCTTTTGGCAGCTGGCTGGAGTCCCGCATCATCCGGGATCACCTGACCAACCCGAACATAGAGGCCGGCGACTACAGCTACTACTCCGGCTACTACCACGGC
This sequence comes from Aeromonas sp. L_1B5_3, assembly GCF_963866575.1. Lineage (NCBI taxonomy): Bacteria > Pseudomonadati > Pseudomonadota > Gammaproteobacteria > Aeromonadales > Aeromonadaceae > Aeromonas > Aeromonas sp. L_1B5_3. The sequence goes on along the minus strand of NZ_CAWMDN010000146.1, from coordinate 75,725 downwards.
AAGCCGTTCGAGGATCACTGTGTCCGTTATTTACTCGGGGATGGCTCGACCAGAGCAAGCTGGGACAGCGGCGAGTGGGGTACAGAAGTAGACCGCCTGATCATCGGCAAGTTCTGCTCCATCGCCTCGGGTGCCACCTTCATGCTGGCAGGCAATCAGGGCCACCGGCTGGATTGGGTCTCCACCTTTCCGTTCAACCCCGATACCTTTGGCGAAGGGGCTCGTAGTGGCTTTCTGCGCAAAGGAGATACCCGGATCGGCAACGATGTCTGGATCGGCTCGGAAGCGATGATCATGCCCGGCATCACCATAGGTGATGGCGCCGTCATCGCCACCCGCGCCGTGGTGACCAAGGATGTGGCCCCTTACACCATAGTCGGCGGCAATCCGGCCCAACCGATCCGCCGTCGTTTCAACGATGAGCAGATCGCCATGCTGCAAGAGATGCAGTGGTGGGACTGGCCTCTGCCCACACTGCAAAGCGCCATGTCGCTGCTCTGCTCCGGTGACATCGCAATGCTTTATCAATACTGGCAAACGGAGTGTGCCTGATGAAATCCCTCTCGATCCCCCTGTTGGCCCTGACCCTGTTTTCTGCCGGAGCCCTTGCCGTGACCAAACCCTATGCGCTGACCAGCGAAGCCGATGTACCCACCCTCTACCAACAAACCCTGCCCGACTTCTGGCGCCAGCATGCGATAGAAGGAGAGTTCAAGGGCAAGGATGGCGTCGCCATCCGCTATGCCGCGCTGCGGCAGGAGAAGGTTGATCGCGCCATCCTGATCGTCAACGGCCGGGTAGAAAGCTACCTCAAGTATCAGGAGCTGGCGTGGGATCTCTGGCGCCAGGGCTACAGCCTCTACCTTATCGACCATCGTGGTCAGGGGATGTCCGGCCGCATGCTGAGCGACCATGACAAGGGATATGTCGACCAGTTCGACGATTATGTCGTCGATATGAAGCAGTTTCACGACCAGATAATCATGGCGGACAAGCCCGCCAAGCTGTTCCTGCTGGCTCACTCCATGGGGGGGGCCATCTCGGCCCGCTATCTGGAGCGCTGGCCCGATGATATCCGCGCCGCCGTGCTCTCCTCCCCCATGCTGGGCATCAATCTGGGCGGCCTGCCCAAATGGCTGGCCAAGGGACTGGCCACCACCATAGGCACAGTCGGCGGCTGGTTTGGCGAACCACCCTATGGGCCGGGTCAGGGCCCCTATCAGGATCATGGCTTTGCCGATAACGAGCTGACTCACAGCCAGTCCCGCTATCAGGCTTTCCGCCAGATTTATGAGCAGCACCCGCAGATCAAGCTGGGGGGGGCCACCGCCCACTGGATTTATCAGGGGATCACCGGTGCCGATGCCGCCATCGCCGATGCGGGCGCCATCAAGACGCCGCTGCTGCTACTGCAGGCTGGCAACGACAGCGTAGTGGACAATGCGGCGCAGGATGCGTTTTGCACCAAAGCCAACTGCGAAGGGGGCAAGCCGCTGCGAATTGAAGGGGCCTGGCACGAGCTCTTCATCGAATCCGACGACAAGCGCCAGCCCGCACTGACCGCCATGCTCGATTTCTTCGCCCGCTACTAGGCTGGCTATTTTTTGTAACCCTAAATAAATGGGGTGACCATGCTGGCTGGGGTAAACTGCCCCCGCTTTCAATTGATGCCGAGGTAAAGATGTTCAAGGTAGTTGTATCCGATCTCGATGGAACTCTGCTCAACAAGCAGCACCAGATCTCCTCCCGCACCCGGGAGACCGTCCGCCGTCTGGTTGAGCAGGGCGTGAAATTCGTGGTCGCCACCGGCCGTCACCACGTCGATGTACGCAGCTTCCGCGATGCGCTCGGTCTGGATATCTACCTCATCACCTCCAACGGCGCTGTGGTGCATGACAAGCAGGGCAAACTGGTGTTCAACCAGCCGCTGCCGACCGACATCGCAGCCGAGCTGGTTGCGCTCGAACGTGACCCATCCATCCATCTCAACGTCTATCAGGGCGATGACTGGGTGGTCGAGGAGGAGCTGCCCTGGTTGCTGCAATTCCACGACGAATCCGGCTTCACCTATCGTCTGGTCGATGACCTGAAACAGGAGTCGATGGAGCAGATCAACAAGGTCTTCTACATCGGCGAGCACGAGAAGCTGCTGAAGATCGAGGCACACCTCAACCAGCGCTACGGCGACCAGCTCAACGTCACTTTCTCCCTGCCGGATTGCCTCGAAGTGATGCACGCCGGCGTCCACAAGGGCAATGCGGTGCGCGCCGTACTGGAGCAACACGGGCTGGAGATGTCCCAGGCCATCGCCTTCGGTGACGGTATGAACGACTTCGAAATGCTGAGCATGGTAGGTCGCGGCATCGTCATGGGTAACGCCCACGACCGCCTGAAAATGGCGCTGCCGGAGCATGAGCAAACACTCACCTCCGATGAAGATGGCGTTGCCGTCTATCTGGAGCGCTGTTTCGAACTGGAACCGGTCGCCAGCTAAATAAAAACGGGAACCATCGGGTTCCCGTTTTTATTACTTCCGCCGAAAGCGCTGGTTGTCACCGCCGTGGCACTGCCAGAGGATCAGGGGAGTGCCATTGGCGCTTCCCCTCTGAGCAACATCCAGACAGAGCTTGCTGCTGCGGCTGATGAGCCGATCTCGCTCCCAGCGCCACTGCTGGTTGTCGCCACCATGGCAATCCCAAGCAATCACCCTGGCACCGGCATCGCGGCCGCCCCCGGCAACATCCAGACACTTGTCGCCAACCCTTATGGCATTGCCATCAAGACGAAAACGCTGGTTATCCCCGCCGTGACAATCCCATAGCTGCAAGCGGTTACCATTACGTACACCACCGGCAATATCGAGACATTTGCCATTGGCTGCCACGATTTGTCCACCATGCTCTTCCCGGACACGAGCTTCTTTCTTTTCCTGCTTGTGGCCGTAATACGCAGCGGCACCGATGGCGCCAATCACCACAGTACCCAACAGCAGATCAGAAGAGTCGAGATTCTGGCACCCTCCCAGAGAGAGCGACAGACACGCAGCAATCAGAGGTGACGGGCGAATCATTCAATCCCCCCGACCAGAAAGCTCTGGTTGGCCCCACCGTAACAGTCAGCCAGACGCAGAGGCGTATTCGCAAAGTGACGTCGGCCAGCGACATCCAGACAACGGGAGACCTTGCTGTTAAAGAGTTTGTCCTCCTGCCACACCCACTGCGCATGGCCATCACAGGGCGCCAACATCAGCTCATTGCTGTTCTTGGCCTGTAAGCAGGTCTGCTGCAACTTCAACTCGCCAAGATCCCACTCCAATGGTTGTGCATCTTTATCAGTGCAAACCTGTGTCACCGCCTGCTGGCGGGCAATGCCGACACAAAAACCATTATTGGTCAGCAAAAGTGAGGGGGCTGACTCGCTCTGCGGATGGGCAACCACGATCGTGCTCAGCATCTCATCGGTCGATGGCGGTTTAAGGGTACACCCGCCCAGTACCATGGCCGCCATAAGTGCGGGGTAGCGGGAGAAAATCGAAATTCTGTTATGCATAAAAACAAGCCTGAAAGAGGTCTGTGACATCCGGTCACCAAGGACTCCAGCTGGCAGGATAACTGAAGAGAGGACAAGACTGTCCGGATAGAGTGTAAACAGACGTTACAGCTACGTGGAAAAACGAGGATGGGAGAGGCAGAAAGCAAAAAACCTCGCCGAAGCGAGGTTTTTCAGAATGTGGTCGGTGATAAAGGATTCGAACCTTTGACCCTCTGGTCCCAAACCAGATGCGCTACCGGGCTGCGCTAATCACCGAGAATATTTTGTCTTACAAAAAACAAAGACGACCTGATGGTCATCCTCGTTATACAGCAAGTATGGTGCGAAGAGAGGGACTCGAACCCTCACACCCGGGGGGCACTAACACCTGAAGCTAGCGCGTCTACCAATTCCGCCACCTTCGCGTACCTGACAAGCTGTAAAATGGGGTGGCTGATGGGGCTCGAACCCACGACAACCGGAATCACAATCCGGGACTCTACCAACTGAGCTACAGCCACCACAGCTGTTTTCGTTCTACAACAACGCCCGTTTAACCGGCGCACTTTGTATGGTGCGCCCGACAGGATTCGAACCTGTGACCTCTGCCTCCGGAGGGCAGCGCTCTATCCAGCTGAGCTACGGGCGCTACGCTGTCGAACGGGGCGCAATATTAATGATGGGGGGCATGCTTGTCTACACTTTTTTTGTCCCTTTGCGCCAAGCGTTGTTTTTTCAAACAAATGGCGCGTTTTTGGCTCATTTTTCCCCCAACAACACACCCGCTGGTTCGCCTGGATGATCGCTTCCGGCGCTATTTTCCGTATTAACCATGTTGCCGCCTTGACTTGATCTCTTCCCCACCTAGAATGAATGAACGTTCATTCACGAGTTCATTCTGATGAGTCACGACAAGAAAGAGATCATCTTCAATGCAGCCCACGAGGTGCTGGGTGAACGGGGTTTTCATGGCCTGTCAATCGCCGAAGTCGCCAAGAAAGCCGGCGTCGCTGCCGGCACCATCTATCGCTACTTCAATGACAAGGATGATCTGATTCGACAGTTGCATCAGCACACGATATTGCAGTGCGTACCGCTGGTCATAAGAGAAGTGAATTTCAATGAAGTTTCATTTCAACAATTTCGACAATTATGGCTCAATATTCATGCCATTTTTGTGAACGAACCCAACGCTCTGAAATGCAAATTACAGTATGAGAGCTCACCCCTCGGGGCAGAGCTGGCCACCAATCCTGTTCTGCTGTCGGCATGGGAGCCACTGGACAGATTTTTTGAGCGAGGTGTTGAGCAAGAATTGTTTATTGATTTACCGATACGAGCACTCCAGGTATTGAGCCTGGACAGTGTGGTACACCTGGCCCTGCAGTGCGGGGTTCACAAGATCACGCTGACCGAACAGCAGTTGGAAACTGTTATTCGTGCCAGCTGGAATGCAATTTTATCTCCCAATACTACCACCTCAGGAGCCTGTTCATGAAAAAGTGGATGGCCATTATGTTGCTGATAGCGATCGCCTTGTTTGGCAGCGTCATCGGCTTCAATTTGTTTAAACAGAAGATGATTGCCAAATACATGGCCAACCGGCCGGAGCCTGAATTCCCGGTAACGGCCATAGTAACCAAGGCGCAGGACTGGATCCCGACCATCGAGGCGATCGGCTTTATCGTGCCGAATCAGGGGGTTACCCTCTCGACCGAACTGTCCGGCACCATTGATACCATCACTTTCGAATCAGGCAAGCCGGTCAAGGCCGACCAGCTGCTGCTGAGCCTCGACTCCAGCGTGGAGAAGGCCAATCTGCGCGCCTCCCAGGCCAAGCTGCCGGCGGCAAAAGCCAAGTTTGACCGCTTCCAGAACCTCTACAAGACCAGCTCCATCTCCAAAGAGCAGCTGGATGAAGCTGAAGCAGCCTATCGCTCGCTGGAAGCGGATATCGAGAGTCTGAAGGCGACCATTGCCCGTCGTGAAGTCCGCGCCCCTTTCAGCGGCGTGGTCGGTCTGCGCAATGTCTTCCTTGGTCAGTACCTGCAACCGGGTACCGATATCGTGCGTCTGGAAGACACCAGCGTGATGCGTCTGCGTTTCACCGTGCCCCAGACCGATATCTCCAAAATCAAACTGGGTCAGATCATCAAAATCAATGTAGATGCCTATCCCCAGACCCAGTTTGATGGCCATATCACCGCCATCGAGCCTGCCGTCAACTACCAGAGCGGCCTGATCCAGGTGCAGGCAGATATCCCGAATAACGATGGCCAGCTCCGCTCCGGCATGTTTGCCCGCGCCAGCATCATCCTGCCAACCGTACAGAACCAGATCGTGGTGCCGCAGTCTGCCATCTCCTTCACTCTCTATGGTCAGAACGTCTACGTGCTCAAAGAGAGCGAAGAGACCGACAAAGAGGGCAAGAAGGTGATGGTCAAACGCGCCAAGCAGGTAGTCGTCAAGGCGGGTGAGCGACGTGGCAATGACGTGCACGTACTCTCCGGCATTCAGGCTGGCGACGAGATCGTGCTGTCAGGCCAGGTTCGTCTGAGTAATGACACCAAGGTGCATGTGGTCGAGAACGATGCTCTGGCCGTTCCGGCACAAACCCCGATGCTGTAAGCGCGGAGATCTGCGATGCGATTTACTGACATATTCATAAAACGACCCGTGCTGGCAATCTCGCTCAGCTTCCTGATCGCCCTGCTGGGCTTTCAGGCAGTCTTCAAGATGCAGGTACGGGAATACCCCGAGGTGACCAACACGGTGATCACGGTCAACACCAGCTATTACGGTGCCAGTGCCGACCTGATCCAGGGTTTCATCACCCAGCCGCTCGAACAGGCGGTCGCGCAAGCCGACAACATCGACTTCATGACCTCCTCCAGTCAGCTGGGCAGCTCCACCGTCACCGCGTACATGAAGCTCAACACCGACCCGAATGCCGCGCTGTCCGACATCCTGGCCAAGGTCAACTCGGTGCGCTCCCAGTTGCCCAAAGAGGCGGAAGACCCCTCGGTCACCTCCTCAACCGGTTCAACCACAGCGGTGCTCTACCTCGGTTTCACCAGCCCGGAGCTCAACTCCAGCCAGATCACCGACTATCTGGAGCGGGTTATCAAACCGCAGCTCTTTACCGTCGGCGGGGTCTCCAAGGTTGACCTCTACGGTGGTGTGAAGTTTGCGCTGCGGGTATGGCTGGACCCGGCCAAGATGGCGGCGTTCAATCTGACCGCCAGCGACGTGATGACAGTGCTCAACAGCAACAACTATCAGTCTGCCACGGGTCAGGCGACCGGTTACTTCACCCTCTTCAACGGCAATGCCGAAACGCAGGTCGGTGATATCGAAGAGCTGAAGCGTCTGGTGGTAGCCAGCCGTGACAGCAAGGTGATCCGTCTCTCCGACATCGCCAAGGTCACGATGGAGAAGAGCCACGACGTCTATCGCGCCAGCGCCAACGGCCGTGAAGCCGTGGTTATGGCGGTCAACGCCGCACCGACCGCCAACCCCATCAACATCGCCCACGATGTACTGGAGCTGCTGCCGAGTCTGAAGCGCAACATGCCGAGCACCATGCAGGTGAACGTGCTGTATGACTCCACCATCGCCATCAACGAATCGATCAGCGAGGTTATCAAGACCATTCTGGAAGCGGCCGCCATCGTACTGGTGGTGATTACCCTGTTCCTGGGCTCGTTCCGCGCGGTCATCATCCCGATCATCACCATCCCGCTCAGTCTTATCGGCGTGGTGATGATGATGGATATGTTCGGTTTCTCGATAAACCTGATGACCCTGCTGGCGATGGTTCTGGCCATCGGTCTGGTGGTGGATGACGCCATCGTGGTGCTGGAGAACGTGGACCGGCACATCAAGGAGGGTGAAGAGCCCTTCCGGGCAGCCATTATCGGTACTCGCGAAATCGCCGTGCCGGTTATCGCCATGACCGTCACGCTGGCGGCGGTATACGCGCCGATAGCCCTGATGGGGGGGATCACCGGCTCGCTGTTCAAGGAGTTTGCCCTGACCCTGGCGGGCGCCGTGTTCGTTTCGGGCATCATCGCCCTGACCCTGTCGCCGATGATGTGCTCCAAGATGCTCCGGGCCAACGAAACGCCAAGCAAGTTCGAGAGCACTGTCCACCACCTGCTGGAGCGGATGACCGAGCGCTATGACCGCATGCTGCATGCCGTGATGCAAAAACGCATCGTGGTAGTAGTCTTTGCCATCATCGTCTTCGCCAGCCTGCCGCTGCTGTTCAAGTTCATCCCGAGTGAGCTGGCACCATCGGAAGATAAAGGGGTAATGGCGGTACTGGGGACAGCCCCCTCCAACGCCAACCTGGACTACATCGAAAACACCATGGCCGATGTGAACAAGATCCTGGATGAGCAGCCGGAAATCGCCTACTCCCAGGTCTTCTCCGGTGTGTTCAACTCCAACCAGGCGTTCGGTATCGCCTCCATGGTGCCCTGGAGCCAGCGTGAAGCGAGCCAGAAAGAGGTTCTGGATCGCGTTGCCAAACTGGTGAAAGACATCCCGGGCATGGCCATCACTACCTTCCAGTTCCCTGAACTGCCGGGTGCTTCCAGCGGTCTGCCGATCCAGTTCGTCATCACTACCCCGAACAGCTTCGAAAGCCTGTTCCTGGTAGCTGGCGAGATGCTGAGCGCAGCCGAGAGCAATGGTCAGTTCGTCTATTCGGATCTCGATCTGAACTACGACTCTGCCACCATGAAGATCAAGATCGACAAGGACAAGGCGGGTGCCTACGGCATCACCATGCAGGATATAGGTATCACCATGGGTACCATGATGGCGGACGGTTACGTCAACCGTATCGACCTGGATGGCCGCTCTTATGAAGTGATCCCGCAGGTCGAGCGCAAATACCGCCTCAACCCGGAATCCATGAAGGGTTACTACGTCCGCGCCGCTGACGGCAAGTCGATCCCGCTTGGCAGCCTGATCAGCATCGAAGTGGTCGGTGAGCCGCGCGCCCTGCCCCACTTCAACCAGCTGAACTCCGCCACCATAGGTGCGGTTCCGGCCCCCGGGGTTGCCATGGGTGATGCCATCAACTGGTTCAAGACGACTGCCGACGAGAAGCTGCCGCAAGGCTATCGCTACGACTTCATGGGTGAAGCTCGCCAGTTCGTTACCGAAGGTAATGCGCTCTACGCCACCTTCGCGCTGGCACTGGCCATCATCTTCCTGGTGCTGGCCATCCAGTTCGAATCGGTACGCGACCCGCTGGTTATCATGGTCTCGGTTCCGCTGGCCATCAGTGGTGCCCTAATCGCGCTCGCATGGGGTCTGGCGACCATGAACATCTACTCCCAGGTGGGCCTCATCACCCTAGTGGGTCTGATTACCAAGCACGGTATTCTGATCTGCGAGGTGGCCAAGGAGGAACAGCTGTTGCACGGCATGAACCGGATGGAAGCCGTGATGCAGGCCGCCAAAGTGCGTCTGCGTCCAATCCTGATGACCACAGCCGCCATGATTGCCGGTCTGATCCCGCTGCTCTATGCAGCTGGCGCAGGGGCCGCCCAGCGCTTCAGTATCGGTATCGTCATCGTGGCCGGTCTGGCCATCGGCACCCTGTTCACCCTGTTCGTACTGCCGGTGATCTACACCTTCCTGGCGTCCGAGCACAAACCGCTGCCGGTCTTTGATGAGACCATTCCACCCAAGGCAAACAGCGGAAACTAAGCGTTCATCTCAAGCAAAAGGCCCCGTAACGGGGCCTTTTTTATGCTTTGCAGGAAAGACGACATAAGTCCATGAAGCAGTTAAACTAAAAAATATCACATCCAGACCGCAAGGACGCCATGTCAGGACATTTCTTCAAGACCGCCAGGGCCGTCGGCAGTAACGGACTCTCATACCGTCTGCTCTCCTATATTCTGGTCTGCAGTACCGTACTGGCGATGATCATCACTGCACTGCAACTTGCCTGGGATTACCGCAAGGACGTTGCCGTTATCGAAGACAGCATCGGCCAGATCGAGGCCTCTTTTCTGCAACCTATCGCTGCCAGCTTGTGGAACCTGGATGAAGAGCAGGTGAAGGTACAGATCGAGGGCATCATGAACCTGCCCAACATGCAGTTCGTGATGGTCAAGGAGATGCTCGGCAACTCCGAGGTCCCGCTACTGACCCAGGGGGTGGAGCGGGAAAGCTACGACATCTCCCGCGAATTCAACCTCACCTATCAAGGCGAAGTGGTGGGCAAGCTGTTCGTAGCAGCCTCGCTGGAGCAGATCTACCAGCGCCTGATCGAGAAATCGGTGCTGATCATGGTCAGCCAGACTATCAAGACGCTGGTGGTCTCGTTTTGCATCCTGATCATCATTTACTATCTGGTGGTTCGTCACATCAACCGCATCGCCAGCTATGCCCAGAAGTTCAATCTGGATCGGCTCGACATGGAGCTTGAGCTGGAGGGGCGCCCCCTGCCCCGCAAAAAGCCTGATGAACTGGATACCCTGGTCGCCACTCTCAACCAGATGCGCACCCGGCTACGCGATGAGCTGCTGGCTCGCCATCAGGCCGTGGAACAGTTGCAACAGGAGCGCGACTTCTCTGCCACTCTGATCAATTCGGCCAACATGGTGATCTGCTGCATGGAGCCGGATCTCACCATCGCCAGCATCAACCCGGCAGCCATCCTGCTAACCGGCTACCACCAGCAGGAGCTGCTGCAACACAACTGGCTCGATCTCTTTGTCAGCAACGCCCAACGTCAGGAGCTGAGCAACATCCTCTCGGCAGAGGGTTCACTCGCCGACAAGGTGGTCATCATGCATGACCAGCAGGCCCATGAACTGGTGCTGCAGTGGACCTTTGTCCCCTTCTACGAAGGGCCCAACCTCAAATACCAGATCGGGTTTGGCTACGACATCACGAAGGTCGAGCGGGAGATTATCCAGCTCAACGAGCAGCTGGAGGGCAAGGTTGCCGAGCGGACGCGCAGCCTGAGCGAAGCCAACACCCAGCTGGGCAAGGCTTACGACGATCTGAAGCAGGCTCAGCAGACCTTGGTCGAGTCGGAAAAAATGGCCTCCCTCGGTTCACTGGTGGCCGGAGTGGCCCACGAGATCAACACCCCGATCGGTATCAGTGTGACCGCCTCCTCCTATCTGCAGGAGCGGGTTGCCGACTTCAAGTCGCACATTGAATCAAAACAGCTTTCACGCTCCTATCTCAACGAGTTCACCGTCAACCTCGACGAGTCGATGCAACTGCTGCAAGGCAACCTGCGCCGCGCCTCCGAACTGATTGCCAGCTTCAAGCAGGTTGCTGTCGATCAGTCATCGGAAGCTCGCTACAACTTCAGCCTCGCCGACAATCTCCATCAGGTGGTCGTCTCCCTCGGCCACAAGCTGAAAAAGGCCCAGTGCGAGGTCGATATCCAGTGCGACCCCAAGCTGTCGATCTTCTCCTTCCCCGGCAGCTTTACCCAGATCTACTCAAACCTGATCCTCAACTCCATCAACCATGGTTTCGACAACTGGGACAAACCCAAGAAGATCACCATCAAGGTGGAGCAGCAGGGAGAAGAGTTGCTGATCGACTACAGCGACAACGGTCGCGGCATTCCGCCGGAGATATTGCCGCGCATCTTCGATCCGTTTGTCACCTCCAAGCGGGGCCAGGGCGGTAGCGGCCTTGGTACTCACATCATCTACAACCTGGTGGTGCAACTGCTGCGCGGCCGCATCCACTGTGCCAGCGAACCGGGTAACGGCGCCGAGTTCCATATTCGCCTGCCGATTCAACATAACTGAGCGCTGGCTCTTGTGAGCCAGCCGCTTTATCCCCATCATGCTGTGATTGCATTCTTAATGAGCGGAGAACCTCGCAATGGCACAGCATTTTGACTATATCGCCATCGGCGGCGGCAGCGGCGGTATCGCCTCTGCCAACCGGGCTGCCATGTACGGTAAGAAAGTTGCCCTGATTGAAGCTAAAGAGTTGGGTGGAACCTGCGTCAACGTAGGCTGCGTCCCGAAGAAAGCCATGTGGTATGCCGGCCAGATCGCCGATGCCCTGAAATATGGCGCCGATTACGGCTTCGATACCACTCTCAACCACTTCGACTGGGCCAAGCTGGTCGAGTCCCGCCAGGCCTATATCGGCCGTATCCACACCTCCTATCAGAATGTACTGGGCAAGAACCAGATCACCGTCATCAAGGGATTCGCCCGCTTCGTCAATAGCAACACGATCGAGGTCAATGGCGAGCAGTACACCGCAGATCACATCCTGATCGCTACCGGTGGCCGTCCGGAAATTCCGGCCATCCCGGGTGCCGAGCTGGGTATCGACTCCGACGGCTTCTTCGAGCTGCAGAGCCAACCCAAGCGGGTTGCCGTAGTGGGTGCCGGCTATATCGCGGTGGAGATCGCCGGGGTGATGCAGGCGCTGGGCTCCGAGACTCATCTGGTGGTGCGCAAACACGCCCCGCTGCGCAATTTCGATCCCATGATCCACGAGACACTGGTGGAGATCATGGCGCAGGAAGGACCCAAGCTGCATACCCACGCCATTCCCAAGGCCGTGCTCAAGAACGCTGACAACAGCCTAACCCTGCAGCTGGAAGATGGTCGCCACCTCACCGTCGACTGCCTGATCTGGGCCATCGGTCGCGTCCCGGCCACCGACAACCTCAATCTGGCCGCCGCAGGTATCGAACTGGACGAGAAGGGCTTTATCCCGACCGACAAGTTCCAGAATACTGCCGTTGCCAACATCTATGCCGTCGGTGACAACACAGGTCGCATCCAGCTCACGCCGGTAGCCGTCGCAGCGGGTCGTCGCCTCTCCGAACGGCTGTTCAACAACAAGCCGAACGAGCACCTCAACTACGATCTGGTGCCGACCGTGGTCTTCAGCCACCCGCCCATCGGCACCATTGGTCTGACCGAGCCGGAAGCCATCGCCGAATATGGCGAGGGGCAGGTGAAGGTCTACCGCAGCCAGTTCACCGCCATGTACTCGGCGCTGACCCAGCATCGCCAACCTACCCGGATGAAACTGGTCTGCGTCGGCCCTGAAGAGAAGGTGGTCGGTCTGCACGGTATCGGCTTTGCCATGGACGAGATCCTGCAAGGCTTTGGCGTCGCCATGAAGATGGGGGCCACCAAGGCGGACTTCGACAACTGCGTCGCCATTCATCCGACCAGCGCAGAAGAATTTGTGACCATGCGATAAGCACGTTGCAGGCTGACCTGCCACTATCAGGTCATCTTCATCCACCAGCGTTCAAACCCGGCTCAGGCCGGGTTTTTTGATCCCGCCTCGCCACCAGAATCCTCGCAAAAGCGTCGTTCTTTACGCCGATTTTACGCCTGCTACATGGCGCTTTATGGCGCCTTTACGCCGGTTCTTCTTACCATTTCAGCGTCAATGACACCAACAGAGTCGATATGGTTTTACATCGGCTCTCGCAGCTAATTATCTCAATGGAGTCGATATGAATTGGCTATATCTGCTGCTGGTCCTCGCCTTGATGGTCTATCTGCTGCGCGCACTCACGCGCAGTCACGAGTGAGGAATCCGCTATGTGGCAAGAAATGATCTATCCCGTCGCATTTGTGCTGCTGGTACTGCTGCCAGCACCGCTGCTTGGCAATTATCTCTACCAGGTATTTGAAGGCCAGTGCCGCTGGCTGGCCCCCGTGGAGCATGCCACCCTGTTATGTTGCGGCACGGACGGACGGGAACAGGACTGGAAGTCCTACGCCCTCAGCCTGCTGGCCTTCAATGGCGCCGGCTTCGGCCTGCTGTTCCTGATCCTGATGGCGCAGGGTCTGCTGCCCCTCAACCCGCAGCAGTTGCCGGGCCTGAACTGGCAACTCGCCTTCAACACTGCGGTCAGCTTTATGACCAACACCAACTGGCAAGCCTATTCCGGTGAGGCCAGCCTCTCCTACTTCAGCCAGATGGTAGGCCTGACCACCCAAAACTTCGTCTCTGCCGCCACAGGTGCTGCCGTAGCGGTTGCGATGTTCCGCGGTATCGCCCGCCAGCAGACAACCCACCTTGGCAACTTCTGGCTGGATCTGGTGCGTTTTTGCCTCTACGTGCTGCTGCCGATGTCGCTGATCCTGGCGCTGCTGCTGGTATGGCAGGGGGTTCCGCAGAGCTTGTCAGCCTATCTGCCGTTCCACACTCTGGAAGGTCAGGAGCAGCTGCTGCCGCTCGGCCCGGCAGCTTCGCAAATTGCCATCAAGCAGCTCGGCTCCAACGGCGGCGGCTTCTTCGGCATCAACTCCGCCCACCCGTTCGAGAACCCGACCGCCCTCTCCAACTGGCTGGAGATGGTCGCCCTGCTGACCCTGGCTGCCGCCATGGTCTTTACCCTGGGTCGCTATGTGAAGGACATGGCCCACAGCCGCGCCATCGTCATTGCCATGACCATCATGCTGGCACTGGGACTCTTCGTTTCCATCACTCAGGAGATGAAACTGGATCCGGCCCTGACTCATCTTGCCAGCGAAGCGGGCAACTGGGAGGGCAAGGAGAGCCGCTTCGGCCCGGTGCTCTCCAGTATCTGGGAAGTGGCGACCACCGCAGCCTCCAACGGCTCGGTCAACTCAATGCACGACAGCTTCGCTCCTCTCTCCGGCATGGTCGCCATGATAAACATGCTGCTGGGTGAAGTGGTGTTCGGCGGCGTGGGTGCCGGCATCTACGGCATGATGCTGTTCGTGCTGCTCACCGTCTTCCTGTGCGGTCTGATGGTGGGTCGTACCCCGACCTATCTGGGCAAGCGCCTCGGTATCACCGAGATGAAGTGGGTCGTCGCCAGCATGCTGGTGATGCCGGTGGGGGTTTTGGTGATCGGCGGTGTCACTCTGCTGATGCCGGATGCGGCCACTATCATAGGTCACGATGGCCCCCACGGCCTGTCACGCCTCATCTATGCCTACGCCTCGGCTGCCGGTAACAACGGCTCCGCCTTCGCCGGCTTTGCTGCCGGTGACAACTGGCAGTGCGTTGCCATCGGTCTGGCCATGCTGCTCGGTCGCTTCGGCTACATCATCCCCATCATGGCCATAGCCGGCCAGCTCGCCCGCGCTCCGCGTCAGGAGATAAGCGAGGGGGATTTCCCGATCCGCGGCCCGCTCTTCATTACCCTGCTGATCATCACCGTATTGCTGATTGGCGGCCTCTCCTTCCTGCCGGTGCTGGCACTGGGCCCCGTGGCAGAACATCTGATGCTGGGAGCTTTCTAAATGAGCAAGTCCACTTCAATGAGTCCCGACACCATGCTGGTGAAGGGCAAAAAACAGCAATCGCAGATCCTGCAGGCCATGGTTGAAGCCATCTACCGCTTCAATCCCAAGGCGCTGTTTGGCAGCCCCATTCTGTTCACCCTCTGGCTGGCAGCAGTCATGGCGACGGTGGAGTCACTGCTGGGGCAGCCGTTCTCCGGGGTCGCCCCCTCGCTGGCCTGGCAGCTGACTGCCTGGCTCTGGCTCACCCTCTGGTTTGCCAACTTCGCCGAAACGCTGGCCGAAGGTCGCGGCAAGGCACGGGCCGACAGCCTCAAGGCTGGCATGAGCCAACTCAAGGCCCGTCGGGTAGCTAATGCAAAAGATGGTCAGGGCGAATGGGTACCCGCCACCAGCCTGATGAAGGGTGATCTGGTGCTGGTACGCAGCGGCGAGATGATCCCGGCCGACGGCGAGGTGATCGCCGGAATCGCCTCGGTCAACGAGGCCGCCATCACCGGTGAATCTGCCCCCGTCATCCGCGAATCGGGTACCGATCGCAGCGGTGTAACCGGCAATACCACCGTCGTTTCAGACGAGATCTGGGTACGCGTCAGCAACAATCCGGGCGAAAGCACGCTGGACCGCATGATTGCACTGGTGGAAGGGGCCAAGCGCCAGAAAACGCCCAACGAGATGGCGCTGGATGCCCTGCTGGTCGGGCTGACCCTGATCTTCCTGCTGGTGGTCGCCACCCTGCCCTGGTTCCTCGACTACAACGGCACCCAGGTACCGCGCCTCTACCTGATTGCGCTCTTTATCACCCTGATCCCGACCACCATCGGCGGCCTGCTCTCCGCCATCGGCATTGCCGGTATGGATCGACTGGTGAAACTGAACGTGATTGCCAAATCGGGCCGGGCCGTCGAAGCGGCCGGTGACGTGCGCACCCTGCTGCTGGACAAGACCGGTACCATCACCTTCGGCAACCGGATGGCTGACGAACTGATCCCGGCTCCCGGCGTTGACCCGGCCCTGCTGGCACAAGCGGCCATGCTGGCCTCGCTGGGTGACAACACTCCCGAGGGTAAATCTATCCTGACTCTGGCGGGCAAGAGCCACACCAAACCGAGCCAACTGGACGATGACAAGGTGATCCCCTTCAGCGCCGAGACCCGTCTGAGTGGGCTGGATCGCAACGGTCACCAATATCGCAAGGGGGCTGTCGATGCGGTACTGAACTACCTCTCCCTCGACCGCAAAGCGGTGCCGGAGCTGGTGCTCAAGTCAGTCGACAACATCGCCCGCCAGGGTGGTACTCCGCTGCTGGTCTGTACCCATGAGCAGCTGCTGGGGGTGGTCTACCTCAAGGACATCATCAAGCCCGGCATCAAGGCCCGCTTCCAGATCCTGCGCCACATGGGGATCCGCACCGTGATGATCACCGGTGACAACCCGAAAACGGCCGCCGCCATCGCCGCCGAAGCCGGGGTGGATGACTTCATCGCCGAAGCAACGCCGGAGAAGAAGCTCGCCTATATCCGGCAGGAGCAGGCCGATGGCCGTCTGGTCGCCATGTGCGGTGACGGTGCCAACGACGCACCGGCGCTGGCACAGGCTGATGTGGGTCTGGCCATGAACGAGGGTACCCAGGCCGCCAAGGAGGCGGGCAATCTGGTGGATCTCGACTCCAACCCCACCAAGCTGCTGGATGTGGTGCTGGTCGGCAAACAGCTGCTGGTGACCCGTGGCGCCCTGACCACCTTCTCCATCGCCAACGACGTGGCCAAGTACTTTGCCATCCTGCCGGCCCTGTTCATCGCCGCCTACCCGCAACTGGGGGTACTGAACCTGATGCAGCTGGGCAGCCCGCAGAGCGCCATCCTGTCAGCCATCATCTTCAACGCCCTGATCATCGTAGCGCTGGTGCCGCTGGCCCTGCGCGGTGTCGACCTGAAGGGGTCGGCCGCCAGCCTGCTGCGCCGCAACCTGCTGATCTACGGTGTCGGCGGCCTGCTGGTGCCTTTTATCGGCATCAAGCTGATCGACCTGGTCATTACCGGCCTGGGTCTGGTGTAACGACATAACCGGGATGCGGGTCAGCCCGCATCCACACAACGAATTCGGAGCATATCCATCATGATCGCAATCAGAACCCTGTTGACCCTGACCCTGCTGCTGGGCGTGGGTTATCCGCTGGCCGTCACCGGACTGGCCCAGCTGATCTTCCCCTGGCAAGCCAACGGCAGCCAGCTGACCGACAGCAAGCAGCAACTTATCGGTAGCGCCCTGCTGGCACAGAAATTCGAGCGGGCTGACTACTTCCACCCCCGCCCCTCCGCCAGTGATTTCAACACCATTGGCGGTAGTGCCAGCAATCTGGGGATGAGCTCACCGCTGCGGGCAGAGTTCGCCGAACAGGCCGCCAAGGCACAGCCTGAAACCAGCTCTCCTGCCATGCTGACCCGTTCCGCCTCTGGCCTCGATCCCCATCTACCACTCGATGCGGTGCTGGCGCAGGTGGATCGCGTAGCCAGAGAACGTGGACTGGATCCCGCCCAACTGACGGAGCAGGTCAAGTCGGCCACACAAGCTGGTATCCTTGGCCCGCAGGCGGTCAACATTCTCCAGCTGAACCTGCAACTGGATCATCAGAAGGGCGCCTGAGGGCGCTCCTTGCCGATCTGGCGTTGACCTCCATTTTCGACGCGGGCAGTTGGCTCGATAGGGATAAGCATGCGTGATGAGGTAAGGGCTGACGCCCTGCTGGCAAGTCTGGAGCAAGAGCACAAGGGCAAGCTGAAAGTCTTTCTCGGGGCAGCCCCCGGCGTGGGCAAGACCTACGCCATGTTGCAGGCGGTGCGGGAACAGGCCAAGGAGGGGGTCGACATCCTGATCGGCGTGGTGGAGACCCACGGCCGGCAGGAGACGCTGGCCCTGCTCGACAAACTCGCCATCCAGCCGCGCAAGATCCACATGCACCGTCAGCAGCGGCTGGAGGAGATGGACCTCGACGGCCTGCTGGCACGCAAGCCGGCCATCGCAGTAGTGGACGAGCTGGCCCATAGCAACGCCCCTGGCAGCCGCCACGAGAAGCGCTGGCAGGATGTCGAGGAGCTGCTCAACGCCGGTATCGACGTCTATAGCACACTCAACGTCCAGCATCTGGAGAGCCTCAACGATCTGGTGTGGCAGCTGACCGGGGTCAGGGTCAAAGAGACCCTGCCCGATCAGGTTCTGCTCGATGCAGACAGCATTATCCTTATCGACCTCCCCCCCAAGGAGCTGCTCGGCCGCCTGCGCGAGGGGAAGGTTTATGTACCCCATCAGGCCAAGGCCGCCCTGCAATCCTTCTTCTCCCTCAACAACCTCACTGCATTGCGGGAGCTGGCGATGCAAACCGCAGCCAGCCATGTGGAGGGCGATCTGCAACTGCAATGGCAGGCGGCGGGCAAGACCACATTGCCGCTGCGGGGCAAGCTGATGGTCTGCCTCGGCAACCAGCACGGGGCTGCGCTGGTGCGCTATGGCCACCGCTTTGCCCAGCGTCGCCAGCTACCCTGGCTGGTAGTGCACGTGGATAGCAATGGCCGCAGCTCGGCCGACGTGGAGCAAGCGCTGGCGCTCGCCTCCCAGTTGGGCGCCAAGGTGCTGACCCTCTCCAGTCCTGCTGTCGCCAATACCCTGCTGGAGACTGCCGAGCAGCAGCAGGTCTCCCAGCTGCTGCTTGGCAAACCCCACAAGGCGCCGTGGCGTCGCTCGCTGGTGCAGCACCTGCTCAAGCAGGCACAGGGGCTGGAGATCACCCTGGTCGATACCGAGAAGCAAAAACACAGAGTGGGGATGCGCTCCCCGACACCCAAGGATATTCACCACAGCCTGCTGGCGGTAGCCATCATGGGCATCACCTCGGCCATTGCATGGGGGCTATCCTACTGGCTGCCCCCCGCAGCGTTGCCGCTCATCTTCGTTCTGGGGGTGCTGGCGACTGCCCTTACCACCAGTCTGGTGCCCGCCACGCTGGCAGCAGTGCTGGGCTTTATCGCCCACAATCTGCTGTTCACCGCCCCCTACTTCTCCCTGAGCGTCGCCAACCACAGCGACCTGCTCACCCTGTTCGTGCTGCTTATCGTCGGCATGACGGCGGGGCGCCTAGCCTCCCGCCAGCGGCAACAGCTGATCGGCCTGCGCGAGACCCAGCAGCTGGGCAATGCCCTGCTCTCCCTCAGTCAGGGGCTGGCGACCGCCAACAGCCCGGAGGAGGTGCTCAGACAAGGGGCACAAGCGATCTCGCTGGCGCTTGGCCAGCCGACCGTAGTGATCGACAAGGATTTTCACGACCGACTCGGCAACGAGAAGCACAGACCCGGCCAGACCGACAAGGCGGCCATCGACTGGTGTCTGGCCCAGAAGCAGAGCGCCGGTGCCCACACCGCCACCCTCAATGCCGCCGAGGCGCAGTATCACCACCTCAGCGATGACCTGGTGATCGGTATAACGCTGGCCAATCCGCTCTCCTCCTCCGCCGAGCATCAACTTCAGGCGCTGCTCACCGACATTCGCGCCGCGCTGGCGCGGATCGACCTCAACGAGCGGCTGGCCGACAGCCAGCTGCAGGCGGAAACAGACCGGATGCGGGCCGCCCTGCTCTCCTCGGTCTCCCACGACTTGAAGACGCCGCTGGCCACCATCATGGGGGCCGGCAGCACCCTGCTGGAATATGGTGACCGGATCCCGCCGGATGATCGCAACGAACTGCTCCACTCGGTACAGGACGAGGCACGCCGCCTGCACAGCTATGTGCAAAACCTGCTGGATATGACCCGTATCGGCTCCCCCGACTTCCAGTTGAAGCGGGACTGGGTCGACCTGACCGATCTGGTGGAGAGCGCCCGCAAGCGGCTCGACTCCTCCTGGCGCCAGCACAAGCTGCTGGTACACATCGATCAGCATGTGCCCCAGCTCTATGTCCATGGCGCCCTGATCGAGCAGGTGCTGGTCAACATCCTCGACAACGCCTCCCGCTACTCGCCGGCAGGCACCCCCATCGAGTTCAAGGTGATGGTGGCCGAACCCGACCTTATCATCGATATCATCGATATCGGGGTCGGTATCGCCGAGTCGGATCGGGAGAAGATCTTCAATCTCTTCTACACCCAGCCGGTGGGCGATTGCGGCAGCCGTGGCACCGGGCTTGGCCTCGCCATTTCCCGCGCTATGATAGAGGCCCACGGCGGCAAGATTTGGGCCTTCTCCGGCCCCAATGGCAACGGCACCTGCATGCGTATCTCCCTGCCGCTCGCGCTCAATTCACCGGAGGTTTGATGGCGCACATTCTGGTCATAGATGATGAAGCGGCGATCCGCCGCTTTCTGCGGATCAGCCTGATTGCCGAGGGGCATCAGGTGAGCGAAGCGGTCAGCGTCACCGAGGGGCTGGAGCAGTATCGCCACCTCAACCCCGATCTGGTGATCCTCGATCTCGGTCTGCCGGATGGCGATGGTATTCAGGTATTGCAGGCCATTCGCGAACACCACCCCAACCCGGTGCTGGTGCTGTCGGCCCGTGATTCGGAGCAGGAGAAGGTGCGCTTGCTGGATGCCGGTGCCAACGACTACATGAGCAAGCCGTTTGGCATCGGCGAGATGATGGCCCGCATTCGCGTACTCTTGCGCCAGCGGGCTGGTGTCAGCAGTGGCGAGCGGCGCCACTTCCCCCAATGCGGCCTGACGCTCGATATCAGCAGCCACAAGGTGACCATGAAAGACGAGGAGATCCCCCTCTCTCGCAAGGAGTTCGCGCTGCTGCAGGCGTTGGTGTGCCACCCCGGCAAGCTGGTGATGCAGACCCAGCTGCTCAACGACATCTGGGGGCCAAGCCACAAGGAGGACACCCACTACCTGCGCATCGTTATCGCCAGCCTGCGTAAAAAGCTGGGGGATAACCCCCAGCAACCGACGCTTATCGAGACCGAATCAGGTATCGGCTACCGCTTTATCGGCAACTGACGTTTCACGTGGAACGACGCCCGCAGCAAAGCAGTGCCAGCAGACCGCAGCCACTCAGCAACAGGCCGAGATCCTGCAATCCGGCCGCCACCGCCAATCCCAGACTGAGCAGCAGGTAGTAACCAAGCCCGAACAGGGCGCCAGCACTGCCCGCCACCTCGCGATAGGCCAGCAGCGCCTGACTCAGCACGTTGGGGATCGCCAGTCCGAAGGCCACCACGATTCCCATCATGGGCAGCAGGAACCAGAGGCTGGCCTGAGTCGTCCAGACCAGCAGCCCGGCGACCAGTGCCAAAACGCAAGCCAGTCTGATCGGAGAGGACGGCAGCCACCCCCTCCCCAGCAGATGCTTGTTGAGCAGGCTGCCAAGCAGGGTCGCCAGCGCCAGCAAGATCCCCGAATAACCAAACTCGCTGGTGCTCAATCCCAATCCGGCAAAGAGGAACGGCGCCAGACTGTAGTAACCAAACAGCATGGTGTTGAACAGGGCGACCAGCATGGCACTGCGCCAGAGCCCGCCATCCTTCATCATCCGGCACGCCAGCGGCCAGAGTGCGACTTGCCGGGTGGTGGCCGGACGGGTTTCCGGCAGTTGCCAACAGGTAACCAGCAGCAAGCCTACCGCCAGTATCAGCAAACCGCTGAACACCCCGAGATAACCGAACCAGCTCGCCAGCTGCCCGCCACTGAGCAGCCCCAGCACCGGGCTCAGGGAGAGCGCTATGCCCATCACCGAGAAGACCCGCGCCAGATCGCTGCCCTGATAGCTATCGCGCAGCATGGTCTGGGTCACCACGGAACCCACTGCAGCGCCAAAGGCCGAGATAACCCGGGCCAGCAGCAGGGTTTCAAACTGATTAGCCAGCAGCGCCAGCAAGGTGCCGACGCCATAGGTGAGCAGACCCGCCAGCATGGCGGGACGCCGCCCGATCAGATCGCAGAGCCGTCCCCAGCAGACCACGCCCACCGCAAACGCCAGAAAATAGATCGACAGGGTCTGGGATGCCTGCCCTTCGCTCACCTGAAACTCGGTAGCGATGTGGGTCAGGACCGGGCTGTAGATGGTCTCCACAATTTGGGGAAACATCATCAATCCCACCACCAGCCAGAGCGGTGGCAACTTGTTGTTCATGACAAACCTCCTTCACAAGAGGTCGCCATTCTAGAGAGATGCCGATTGTCTGATTACAATAAGCAGGACTATAAACATCAAAAATCGGACATATGGCCTTTATTCTTCCCGATCACCCTTTTGACCCCGACCAGCTGACTGGCAGCGTGATCGGCATTGCCTCCGCCCTCGGCTGGCACGACTCTGGCCTGCATCAACATCAGCGCCATCAGCTGCTGTTCGCCCAATCCGGCTGCATGACCATGGAGCTGGAAGGTCGGGTCTGCCTGCTGCCACCCACCCGCGCCGCCTGGCTGCCAGCGGGCACACCCCACCGGGTACTGATGCGTGGTGTGGTGGCCTACCGCTCCCTCTACTTCCAGCCGCACTCCGAGTTGCCCGGCACGGTGGAGGTGTTGGCGGTCAATCCGCTGCTGCACGAACTGATCGAACGGATGGCGCTCTGGCCGTGGGACAAACCGCAAGAGCAGCAACAACGGACGGTGGCACTGTTTATGGAGGAGTTGGGGCAGGCGCCGCGGGAGTCATGGCAGCTGCCACTACCGACCGATCCCAGACTGGGCGACTGGCTACAGCAGTTGAAGCGGGGGGATGCCCTGCCCGATCGGCTCAACCGGCTGGCCGAACGGGTGGGTGCCAGTGACAAGACCATTGGCCGCATCTTTATGCGGGAGACCGGCATGAGCTATCAGGCGTGGCGCCAGCAGTGGCGGCTGTTGCGCGCCATGGAGCTGCTGGCAGAAAGCGAGTCCATCAGCCGGATTGCCGCTGCGCTGGAGTTCTCCAGCGACAGTGCCTTTATCAGCTTCTTCAAACAACATACGGGACAGACCCCCCTGCGCTATCTCAGCTCTCGGGGTGAGTCGCCACAGCCTGACTCGCCTCCACCACCAGGGTATCCAGCGCCAGCGGCTTGAGATTGTGCAGCGCATCCTGCACCACTGCATGGGATGCCTGTTGCAACTCGCTCTGCACATCCTGCTCCAGCTGGACACTCTCCAGCTCGGGCCGCGGGTTTTCGTTGGCCATCACGTTCAGGCTCAGGGCACTCACAATCAGGGTAGCGATCAGGCTTTTCATCTGGTTTGCTCCGGTATGGTTGAGATGACCAGATAGCTATTCCAATAGTTGTGCCAATCCTCACGCAATTCATAACATGATGATTTTGTTTAAATTAACTATATCTCGATACCAAATTGAGTCGCAAAATGCATCCCGCTCGGTCATTTTTAAACCAACAGTTGGTGCTTTTAACCACGCTTGATTTTTGCACCATGTTCCACGTGGAACGTCCCATCTTTTTGATCGACACCCACTTTTAAACTGAGCTATGGTGCTACATCCCCGTAACTCAAATC
Source organism: Aeromonas sp. L_1B5_3 (assembly GCF_963866575.1). NCBI lineage: Bacteria > Pseudomonadati > Pseudomonadota > Gammaproteobacteria > Aeromonadales > Aeromonadaceae > Aeromonas > Aeromonas sp. L_1B5_3. Next base: position 52,462 of record NZ_CAWMDN010000146.1, on the reverse strand, counting down.
TGGATCTGTCACTGAATGGAATTTTCCTTGTTCGGCGAGAAGTTCACTCGCCACGCCGGCATTACCCAACTCATGGATGACCTCAATCAGGGGCTGACCAATCCGGACGCCATCATGCTGGGTGGCGGCAATCCGGCCCCCATCCCCGCCATGCTGGAACGCTTTCAGGCCGAGGCCAAGAGCCTGCTCGACAACGGCGAGCTGGTCAAAGCGATGGCCAACTACGACGGCCCGCAAGGCAAAGACAGGTTCACCAAAGCGCTGGCTGCCCTGCTCAGCAAGGAGCTGGGATGGGATATCTCGGCTCGCAATATCGCCCTGACCAACGGCAGCCAGAATGCCTTCTTCTACCTGTTTAACCTGCTGGCCGGCGAATTTGCCGATGGCCGCAAGAAGAAGGTGCTGTTCCCGCTTGCCCCCGAATACATCGGCTATGCCGACTCGGCGTTGGCGGACGACTACTTCGTGGCCTACAAGCCCACCATTGAGAAGCTGCCCGATGGCCAGTTCAAGTACCACGTGGACTTCGAGAGCCTGCAGGTGGGCGATGACATCGGGGTGATCTGCGTCTCCCGCCCCACCAACCCCACCGGCAACGTACTGACCGACGAAGAGATCGAACACCTCGATCAGATCGCCCGTGACAAGGGGATTCCGCTGCTGATCGACAACGCCTACGGCGTCCCCTTCCCGGGTATCATCTTCAGCGAAGCCAAGCCATTCTGGAACGCCAACACCATCCTCTGCATGAGCCTCTCCAAGCTCGGCTTGCCGGGCACCCGCTGCGGCATCGTCATCGCCGACGAGAAGATCATTCAGGCCATCACCAACCTGAGCGGCATCATCAATCTGGCGCCGGGCAGTCTGGGGCCCGCCATCACCATCCCGATGATCGAGAGCGGCGAGATCATCGCCCTCAGCGAGCAGGTGGTGAAACCCTTCTATCAGCAGAAGGCGGAGCTGGCGGTACAGCTGCTGCGCGAAGCGATCCCCGATCCGCGCTTCCATATCCACAAGCCGGAAGGCGCCCTCTTCCTCTGGCTCTGGTTTGAAGATTTGCCGATCCACTGTCAGGAGCTCTATGAGCGACTGAAGGCGAAGAACCTGCTGATCGTGCCGGGTCACTACTTCTTCCCCGGCATCGACGACCCAGAGTGGCGCCACAGCCAGGAGTGCATCCGCCTCAACTACTCCCAGAGCGAGGAGCTGGTTCACCGCGGCATTGCCATTCTGGCAGAGGAGATAAACGCCCTCTACGCTGGTTAATCCAATCCGGCGATACAAAAGCAGAAAGGCCTGCAGATGCAGGCCTTTATTGTTTATCGCGATCCGGTTTGCTTAGCCGGGCAGCGCCAGCTGCTCGGGTTTGCCGATGGGGATGGCGCGGGGCTTGAGCGCCTCCGGCAGTTCGCGAGCCAGATCGATGGTCAGCAGACCATGCTCCAGCTTGGCACCCTGCACTTCCACGTGCTGGCTCAGCTTGAAGGCGAGCTCGAAGTCGCGCTCGGCAATCCCCTGATGGAGGAACTGACGCTCACCGGCCGCAGCCCCTTTGCGCCCCTTCACCTTGAGGGTGCCGTTTTCGGTCTCCAGCTCCAGCTCTTCGCGCTCGAAGCCAGCCACGGCGACCGTGATGCGATAGCCATCCTGATCGCGCTTCTCAATGTTGTACGGGGGGTAAGCGGCAGTCTTCTGCTCAAACAGACCTTCCAGCTCACGGGCCATCCGCTCGAAGCCGACGGCGTTGGAATAGAGATGAGAAAAATCGAGGTTACGCATAATCCTATCCTTCTAATAAGCAACAGGTTCAACTCTCCACAGGCCCGTCATCGGCACCCGGGAAATTTTAAAATTTCAGTGAATTCAGGCTATCAGCCGTTGATCTCGATCTTGCGCGGCTTCATCGCCTCGGGCACTTCACGCACAAGCTCGATGTGCAGCAAGCCGTTTTTCAGGTCGGCCCCTTTCACCCGCACATAGTCGGCCAGCTGGAAGCGACGCTCGAAACCGCGTTCGGCTATGCCTTGGTAGAGGTAGTTGCGCTCGGTATCGGCCTGCTTGTTGCCCTTCACCGTTAACAGATTTTCCTGGAAGCTCAGCTCCAGCTCTTCCTGGGTAAAGCCCGCCACCGCCATGCTGATGCGGTAGTCGTTGTCACCCAACTGCTCGATGTTGTAGGGGGGGTAACCGGCATTGCCATTGCTGGCCGCAGATTCGATGAGATTGGCCAGACGATCGAAACCGATGGCAGAACGATAGAGCGGAGAAAAGTCGATAGAACGCATAGTATTACCCTCTTGTGAGCGATAACGGATTTTTTGCCCTCCTTATGGACGGGCACCTGGTCGAAACCTCTGTCGAGCGTTCCGGCCTTGTTACCTATATAGGGGCTCACTTTTTCCTTTCAAGGGGATTTTTTCAAATTTTTTAAATGGCCGCGCCGACCTGTTGAACATCAACCTGTTGGCCCGATAGTGATGATAATCGACCCGTGGGCCACTGATGGCAACTCGCTCCGTCTCCCATAATTGGTTGCATATCCACCAGCCAACATGGAGCCATCCCATGAAGATTACCCAGGTTCGCAACGCCACCCTGCTGCTCGACTATGCCGGCACCCGCTTTCTGATCGACCCCATGCTCTCTGCCAAGGGGGCCTTCCCCGGCTTTGAGGGCACCGCCAACAGCCATCTGCGCAATCCGCTGGTCGAGCTGCCGCTATCGATCGATGAGCTGGTCGATGTGGACGCCGTTATCGTCACCCACGACCATCCCGACCACTGGGATGACGCCGCCAGAGCCCAGATCCCCAAGCATCTGCCGCTCTTGGTACAACATCAGAAAGATGCCGATGCCATTCGTGCCAGTGGCTTTGAGGATGTGCGCCTGCTGAGCGACCAACCAGAATTTGCCGGCATTCGCCTGCAGCAGACCGGTGGTCAGCACGGCAGCGACCAGTTGATGGCGGTACTGGGCGAGCGCATGGGAGAAGTGTGCGGCGTGGTCTTCTCCCACCCCGATGAGCAGTGCCTCTATCTGGCCGGTGATACCATCTGGCATCCCCGGGTCGAGCAAGCCCTGCAACAGCATCAGCCCGAGGTCATCATCCTCAACTGTGGCGATGCACAGGTGCCCGGGCTAGGTTCCATCATCATGGGCAAGGAGGATGTCGCCGCCGTTTATCAGGCCGCACCGCAAGCCACGCTGATCGCCAGCCATATGGAGGCGGTCAACCACGCCGTGCTGTCACGCCAGGAGCTGCGCGACTATCTGGCGGTACGGGGCATGATGGATCGAGTACGGGTGCCGCAAGATGGCGAGGCGATATCACTGTGATCCACAAAAGGGCCATGCCAGAGATGGCCCTTCGGCTTTCACTGCCGAACGCTTATGATGAGTGGTCTGCGCGCAGAGAGGAGCCAACACCATGACCACCCCGATCGTTGCCGTGGTGACCTTCGATCACTTCAGCCCTTTTCACTGCGCCGTCCCCTGTCTCATCTTCGGCGATATCCTGCCGGGCCAGCCACTGTTCGAGCTCAAGATCTGCTGCGGCGATGGCAACCCTCATTCACACTCAGCGCAAGGCTTCACCATTCAGGCTCCCCATGGGATGGAGGTGCTGGCCGAGGCGGAGATCATCGTCATCCCCTTCTGGCACGACCCGGCAGCACGGCCACCCGCAGCGCTGCTCGATGCCCTGATTGCCGCCAGAGCCAGAGGTGCCCGGCTGGTCGGGCTCTGCCTCGGTACCTATGTGCTCGCCTACGCCGGGCTGCTCAATGGTCGCAAGGCATCGACCCACTGGGAGTACGAACAGGATTTCTGCCGCCGCTTTCCCTGCGTGCAGCTCGATACCAACGCCCTCTATGCGGATGACGAAGGGCTGGTCACCTCGGCAGGTACTGCCGCCGGGCTGGACTGCTGCCTCTATCTGGTGCGCCAGTACCACGGCTCGGCCATCGCCAACAAGGTGGCGCGGCGGCTGGTGATCCCGCCTCACCGGGAAGGGGGGCAGGCCCAGTTTATCGAGCAGCCGGTGCCCGCCTCCACCCGCGATGTCCGGATGAACCAGTTGCTCGACCACCTGCGTGCTCATCTGGCCGCCCCCCATACCCTGGATTCTCTGGCAGACCTCACCCTGATGAGTCGACGCACCTTTACCCGCCGTTTTCATCAGGCAACCGGCCTCTCGGTGGGTGAATGGCTGCTGGCGGAACGGCTCAGGCGTAGTCAGGAGCTGCTGGAGGTAAGCGGCCATTCCATCGATCGCATTGCCGAGCTGGTCGGCTTCAAGAGTGCCACCTCCCTGCGCAATCACTTTCGTGCCCGCTTTGCCATCTCTCCCAGCGAGTGGCGACGATCTTTTCGTGGCAACAATGTCTGATGACATCCTCTATACCCGCTCACTCCGCTATGGCAGGCTAGCCAGAGATCCCGAGGAGTCATTCCATGTCCCGTTCCGAACGCCTGCTGACCCTGCTCCAGCTGCTGCGCGGCCACCGCTACGCCATCACAGGCGCGGAACTGGCCAGCCAGCTTGGCATCAGCCTGCGCACCCTCTATCGGGATATCGCCGCTCTGCAGGCACAAGGTGCCCATATCGAGGGTGAACCCGGGATCGGCTATGTGCTGCGTCCCGGCTTCATGCTGCCGCCATTGATGTTCAGTGAAGAGGAGCTGGATGCGCTGGTGCTGGGGTCACGTTGGGTCGTCGCCCACGGTGATGGAGCCTTGAGTGCATCGGCCAGCAGTGCGCTGGCCAAGATAGAAGCCGTGCTGCCCGCCGACTATCGCCAGCAGCTCCAGAGCAATGCCCTGCTAATCGGCACCTCCCGCAGCGACAGCCTCACAGATGAAGCCCCGTTGCGCAGTGCCATCCGCCAGCAACGCAAGGTGATCCTGGGCTATCGCGATCTCAAGGATGAGGCCTCTGAGCGCACCGTCTGGCCCTTTGCTCTAGGCTACTTCGAACAGGTACGGGTACTGGTGGCCTGGTGCGAACTGCGTCAGGGCTTTCGCCACTTTCGGGTCGATCGCATCACCCGGATGCAGCCACAAGATTGCCGCTATCCAAAAAGCAGAGAGAGCCTGCTGAAGGAGTGGCGCGCCACACAGCAGATCCCGCAGCCGAAATTCATTGCTGACAGAAACTGACAGCAGGTAGCGCCATGCTGACGGGGTCGGCGCCGATGCGCCATCTAATCAGCAAGGAGCATCACCATGTTAGTCCCCCAGTTCACCATCCTCTACGTTACCAATCCGACCCGCAGCGCGCTCTTCTACCGCGAGTTGTTCGGGCGTGAACCGGTGGAGGAGTCACCTACCTTTGCCATGTTCGTGTTCGAATCGGGCGCCAGACTGGCACTCTGGTCCAGCGCCACAGTTGAACCTGCCGTGACCCAAACGGCCGGAGCGATGGAGCTGGCCTTCGCCCTCCCCGATGATGATGCCGTCGATCGCCTGTCTGCCGAGTGGCTGGCGCGCGGGCTCACCCTGATCCAGGCGCCGACCAAGATGGAGTTTGGCTACACCTGCATGGCCCTCGATCCGGATGGCCATCGTCTGCGCCTCTACTGCCCGGCACCTGAGCTGAGGTAATCCGGTTCAATGTTCCACGTGGAACGACCCTATCCGATCGGCTGTGTTATCATCTGCGCGCATCATTTTATGGATAAACAATGACCACTCGACATAATCCACTCAAACTGTATCAGCCAGATAACTGCACAGCCGATGAACTGAGCGAGAAGCAGTTGGCACTTTTTTCCCTGCTGCAACTGCGTGAGCAGGAGTTTGGCTTCAACCCCAACGTCATCGTCCACTACCCGGAAGCCAGCTTTCTCGGTACTCCGCTCGATTATCTGGATCAGCTGATCGATGAACAACGGCAGCAGGGCCACCTCATCAATGAGGTGGTGATACTCACCACGTATCAGGAGCTCTATACCCCTCTCACCCAAAGCGGTTATCAGCACGAGGCCGTTCATATGCCCGCAGGCCCGGATCACACTGCAATCTTCAGAGTGCATTGCGGTTCTCAGCCAGCAGGCAAAATCCTCTATATCGAAGCGGTCAACGAGCAGGATCCCAAAATCCGGCCGACCTTTGTCTTGATGCTGCATGATGATAATGGTGAACTGCAGGGAGGTATGTCCGGGTCTATCTACTCCACAGACAATCGGCGATACGCCTATATCGGCACTGTGGTCGTGCAACCTGGGCAACCCGCAGGAACCGGCACCCTGCTCGCCAATACCGTGCTGGAGTACCTGACACAGCAAGGGGTTTACGAGGTCAATCTCGGTACCCAGACCGCCGAGCCCTTCTATACCAAGCTGGGGTTCGGGGTTATCCACCACATAGTGCCAGCGTTGCGTCATCGCACGGCTAGCGATGGAGCTGTGCTACCCCACAACCTGGTCATCATGAGCAAAATGCTCTGATAAAGCAGACTGCAGATGTAAAAAAGCCGCTCTTGTGAGCGGCTTTTTATTGCAATCAGCGAGTCTGATTAGACGTCGAGGTTGGCTACGCGCAGGGCGTTGGTCTCGATGAAGTCACGACGCGGCTCTACAGCATCACCCATCAGGGTGGAGAAGAGCTGGTCAGCACCAACGGCGTCGTCAATGGTGACGCGCAGCATGCGGCGGGCTTCCGGATCCATGGTGGTTTCCCACAGCTGGTCCGGGTTCATCTCGCCCAACCCTTTATAGCGCTGGATGTAGATGCCGCGTTTGCCTTCGCCCATCAGCCACTCGACCGCTTCGACAAAGCTGGAGACCGGCTTCACCTTCTCGCCACGCTTGATGTAACCGCCTTCCTCGATCAGGTTGGCGATCTCCTTGCCCAGCGAGACCAGCTGACGGTACTCGGAGGATTGCAGGAAGTCGTAGCTGATCGGGTATTCGCGGTCGACACCGTGCTGACGTACCACGGCGTGCGGCACGAACAGGCGGCGCTCTTCATCGCGGCTAACCTGCATCTGGTACTGGATACCCTGGTTGCTCTCGTTGAGCACGGCTTCCATACCCTGACACCAGGCCAGCAGATCGTTCTCGCTGTTCAGCAGCGCTTCGTTCAACTCCGGCTGATAGATCAGCTGGGTCAGTACCGCTTCCGGCGCACGACGAGACATACGGGTGATCAGGTGAGTCACCGAGCGGTGCTGGTTGACCAGACGCTCCAGTGCCTCGCCACCGATAGCCGGGGCAGACTCGTTGACGTGCAGGGTGGCACCATCCAGCGCCATGGCGGTCTGGTACTGCAGCAGCGCGTCTTCGTCTTTCAGATACTGCTCCTGCTTGCCCTTCTTCACCTTGTAGAGCGGCGGCTGGGCAATGTAGACGTAGCCACGTTCGATGATTTCCGGCATCTGACGATAGAAGAAGGTCAGCAGCAGGGTTCGGATGTGCGCACCATCGACGTCCGCATCGGTCATGATGATGATGTTGTGATAACGCAGCTTGTCCGGGTTGTACTCGTCGCGACCGATACCGCAACCCAGTGCGGTGATCAGGGTGCCCACCTCCTGGGAGGAGATCATCTTGTCGAAACGGGCCTTCTCCACGTTCAGGATCTTGCCCTTGAGCGGCAGGATGGCCTGGTTCTTCCGGTTGCGACCCTGCTTGGCGGAACCGCCAGCAGAGTCCCCTTCCACTATGTAGAGTTCGGAGAGCGCCGGGTCTTTTTCCTGACAGTCAGCCAGCTTGCCGGGCAGACCGGCGATATCCAGCGCGCCTTTGCGGCGAGTCAGTTCACGGGCCTTGCGGGCCGCTTCACGGGCACGGGCCGCATCGATGATCTTGTTGACCACGATCTTGGCATCGCCCGGGTTTTCCAGCAGGAAGTCGGCCAGCTTCTCACCCATCGCCTGCTCGACAGCAGTCTTCACTTCGGAAGAGACCAGCTTGTCCTTGGTCTGGGAGGAGAACTTGGGATCCGGCACCTTGACGGAGATAACGGCTATCAGACCTTCACGCACGTCATCACCGCTGGCGGCAGATTTGGCCTTCTTGCTGTAGTCCTCTTTCTCCATGTAGGAGTTAAGGGTACGGGTCAGCGCGGTACGGAAACCAACGAGGTGAGTTCCACCATCGCGCTGCGGAATGTTGTTGGTGAAGCAGTAGACCCCTTCCTGATAGGCGTCATTCCACTGCATGGCAACTTCCACACCGATGCCATCCTGTTCGGTAGTGAAGTGGAACACCTTCGGGTGGATCGGGGTTTTGTTCTGGTTCAGGTACTCAACGAACGCCTTGATACCGCCTTCGTAGCAGAAGTGCGCCTCACGGCCATCACGCTCATCCATCAGACGGATGGAAACGCCGGAGTTGAGGAAGGAGAGTTCGCGCAGGCGCTTGGCCAGGATCTCGTAGTGGAACAGAGTATCGCTGAAGATGGTCGGGCTCGGCCAGAAACGCACTTCAGTACCGGTACCCGTGCTGTCACCGATCTGCTTGAGCGGAGCCTGCGGCTCACCCAAATGATAGGTCTGTTCGTAGACGTGGCCGTTACGACGAATGGTCAGCAGCAGCTTGTCAGAGAGGGCGTTAACAACGGAGACGCCGACGCCGTGCAGACCACCGGAAACCTTGTAGGAGTTGTCATCGAACTTACCGCCAGCGTGCAGCACGGTCATGATGACTTCGGCAGCGGAGCGGCCCTCTTCCGGGTGAATATCGACCGGAATACCACGGCCGTTATCGCGTACGGAGACGGAGCCATCGGAATGGATCTTGACCTGAATATCGGAGCAGTAGCCAGCGAGCGCCTCGTCAATGGAGTTATCGACGACTTCGAACACCATGTGGTGCAGACCCGAGCCATCATCCGTATCGCCGATATACATCCCCGGGCGCTTGCGGACCGCATCCAGGCCCTTCAGCACCTTGATATTCGAGGAGTCGTAAGTATTTTCACTCATAGCTTACTCTCTGCCTTCTCTAACGTTTCGGAGATCTTGCCTTGTTCCACGTGGAACAACTTGCAGTCATTCGCATCCATCATGTCTGCGAGCTGACCGGTATCGATGGCGGTGATAAACACCTGGGACGCGCACTGCTTCAGCCTTGCGGCCAGGAGGCGACGCTTCTCGACATCCAGTTCAGAGGCAAAATCGTCAATTAAAAAAATACAGCCACGGCTGCTATGTTGATTCAAATAGAGCCCTTGGGCCAAGCGCATGGCACAAACAAGCAGCTTGAGCTGACCCCGGGACAAAATATCCTGAGCTGGCACCCCGTTCGCTTTGAGGCGAACATCGGCTTTCTGCGGACCGACACCGGTGTAGCCCAGCGCCCGATCCCGCTCAAACCCCGCCTCCAGCAGTTCGTTGAGGGGGGTATCTTTCTCCCAGCCCCGGTAAAAACCAAGACTGATATCGAATTCCGGCAGAAAATCCGCCGTCATCTCCTTGATCAGGGGCGTAATGGCCTGACAATAACTGGCGCGAAAGCCTGCCAGTTCACCACCCAGCCGCACCAGTTCCTGATCCCAGAACGCCAGCTGGCGATATTGGGTGCTCTGGCGCAGCAGCGCATTACGCTGTTTCAGCAGCCGCCGCACCCGCCCCCACAGGGCGAAGAAGGTGGTTTCCTGATGAAACACACCCCAATCGAGCCAGGCCCGACGAGCCTGCGGCCCCCCGGTCAACAGATTGAAGCCATCCGGATGGATGAGTTGCACCGGCAGCAGTTCGGCCAGATCGGCCAATCGCTGCGCCTGTGCTCCGGCAATCTTGAGCTGGGTCTCGCCACTCTTGTCCTTGGCAAGACCGATAGGCACCTGACGCCCATCCAGTTCGCACTGGGCAAACAGGGTAAACGCCCTCTCCCCCTGGCGGATAACCCGCCCGGTCAGATGAGTGCGAAAGGAGCGCCCCAGACCAAGGTAGTGAATGGCTTCCAGCACGCTGGTCTTGCCGCTGCCATTGCACCCGACCAGAATATTGAGGCCGGGTGACAACGCGAGACTGGCTTGCTGGATATTGCGAAAGTCGCTGAGCTGGAGTTTGACCAGAGACACGACTAGATCCGCATCGGCATTACCACGTACTGAGCATCCTGATTTTCAAAATCCTCAATAATGGCGCTGCTGACGGAATCGCTCAGGCTAACCCGGATTTGCTCACATTTTAACGTATTCAGCACGTCCAGCACATAAGAGACGTTGAATCCGATCTCCATCTCGCCAGCAGCGTATTGTACGTCAAGCAGCTCTTCCGCTTCTTCCTGTTCCGGGTTGTTGGCGGTGATGCGCAGCAGGTTTTCCTGCAGATTGAGACGCACCCCACGGAATTTTTCGTTGGAGAGGATCGCCGCGCGGGCAAACGCCTGACGCAGATCCTCACGGCCGGCAATCAGGGCCTTGTCGCTGTTGCGCGGAATGACCCGACGCCAGTCCGGGAAACGGCCATCCACCAGCTTGGAGGTGAAGATGAAGCCGTCGAGGGCGGCACGCAGGTTGCTGCGACCGATCTGCAGTCGCACCGGCTTGTCTTCCGCTTCCAGCAGACGCACCAACTCCAGCACCCCTTTGCGTGGCAGGATAACCTGATGATCGGGCAGCGATTCCCCCACAACCTCGCGGCGGCAGGTGGCCAGACGGTGACCGTCAGTCGCCACGGTACGCAGACCGTGACCTTCGCTTTCGAACAGCATGCCGTTCAGGTAGTAACGCACATCCTGGCTGGCCATGGAGAACTGGGTCGCATCGATCAGCTTCTTCAGCTCCAGCTGGCTGATATCGAACTCGAGCACAGACTCCCAATCCTCGATGTTCGGATACTCGGTCGCCGGCAGGGTCGACAGATTGAAACGGGAACGGCCGGAACGGATGATCAGGCGATCGCCTTCGGTATTGAGACGGATCTCGGCGCCTTCCGGCAGACCACGGCAGATGTCCAGCAGCTTGCGCGCCGGCACAGTGGTGCGGCCATCTTCACTGGCACCATTCAGATAGACCTGACCGATCATCTCTACTTCGAGATCGGTACCGGTCAGCGACAGCAGACCGTTGCTGACATCAAGCAGCACGTTGCCGAGGATCGGCAGGGTCGGTCGGCCACCCAGGGCACCGGACACCAGTTGCAGAGGACGTAACAGGGCCTCACGGCTAATTTCGAGCTGCATCTGTGCTCTCCGTTATCAGGAAGAAAGGGTACGGATCAGGTTGGAGTAGTCCTCCTTGATGTCGTGACTCTCCTCCTTCAGCTGCTCGATCTTGCGGCAGGCATGAAGAACGGTGGTATGGTCACGGCCACCAAAGGCATCACCTATCTCCGGCAAACTGTGATTGGTCAACTCCTTGGCCAGAGCCATCGCCAGCTGGCGCGGGCGGGCCACGGAGCGGGAACGGCGCTTGGAGAGCAGATCTGCAAGCTTGATCTTGTAGTACTCCGCCACCGTCTTCTGGATATTGTCGATGGTGACCAGCTTCTCCTGCAACGCCAGCAGATCGCGCAGCGCTTCGCGTACGAAGTCGATGTTGATGGCGCGACCGGTAAAGTTGGCGTTGGCGATCACCCGGTTGAGGGCCCCTTCCAGTTCACGGACGTTGGAACGCAGCCGTTTGGCGATGAAGAAGGCCACTTCGTCCGGCAGGTGGATCTGGTTCTCGTCCGCCTTGCGCATCAGGATGGCGACGCGGGTCTCCAGCTCAGGCGGCTCGATCGCCACCGTCAGGCCCCAGCCGAAGCGGGACTTGAGGCGATCCTCGACACCGTTGATCTCTTTCGGATAGCGATCCGAGGTGAGGATGATCTGCTGGTTGCCTTCGAGCAAAGCGTTGAAGGTATGGAAGAACTCCTCCTGGGAGCGCTCCTTGTTGGCGAAGAACTGGATGTCATCGATGAGCAGGGCATCGACGCTGCGGTAGTAACGCTTGAACTCTTCAATGGCGTTGTTTTGCAGCGCTTTCACCATGTCCTGCACGAACCGCTCGGAGTGCATATAGATGACTTTCGCATCTTTTTTGCTCTCCTTGATGGCATTGCCAACGGCGTGCAGCAGGTGGGTTTTACCCAAACCGGTACCGCCATAGAGGAACAGCGGGTTGTAAGCGCCACCCGGATTGTCCGCCACCTGACGGGCCGCCGCACGAGCCAACTGGTTGGACTTACCCTCGACGAAATTCTCGAAGGTATAGTTCACGTTGGTGTTGCTCTTGTGGTTCGGCTCGGGCTTGGTTTCGGGCTTGCTTTCCCAGCTCTTCTGCAAGTTATTCACAGGCGCAGCACCCTGCGCCGGCGCTCTGCTTGCAGCGACGGTGACGGGGTGAGGACGATTGCCAATATCAAAACGCAGGGCGGGGCCATCGACCCCGCAAAGTTCGTTAATGATACCGTTCACCCGGATGAGGTACTTGTCTCGTACCCAGTCCAGAACGAAGCGATTCGGTGCATACAGGGTCAGAGTATTGTCACTCAACTCCGCTTGAAGCGGCCGGATCCACATGCTGAATTCTGCCGAGGGCAACTCATCTTGCAGCCGGTTAAGGCACTGCTGCCATAGCGAAGCAGTCACTCTAAACTCCTGTCGATTGATTAACTAAAGACCGGCTATTCTACGTTTTTAGCCGCCGGATCTCCAGCCGTGACCCCGCGGATCCAGCAAATAAGATCCTTGACTTTCAAGGATCCAGCGCCTCCGGATCATCTTTCATCCCCAAAGTTACCCACAGCTTGATCCACTGCTGCAACTGGCGGATCTCGTGCTGCACTCCTGTTATTTCATATAACCAAATGTCATTTATTTTTTAAATTTTATTCCAATAACATCAGCGCCAAAGCAGTTATTACAACTACAAATACAAGACATTTAGAGAGAGAAACCCCATGAAAACTTCCATCAAGCTTATTTCCGGCGCAGCCATCCTGTTGGCTACCCTGTCTGGTCAGGCCATCGCCCAGGAGACCATCAAGGTCGGCATGTCCGGCAAGTACTTCCCGTTCACTTTCGTCAAGCAGGACAAGCTGCAGGGCTTTGAAGTGGATATGTGGAACCAGATCGGCGAGCGCACCGGCTACAAGGTCGAGTTCGTTACCGCCAGCTTCTCCGGCCTGTTCGGCATGCTGGAAACCGGCCGTGTCGATACCATCTCCAACCAGATCACCATCACCGACGAGCGCAAGGCGAAGTACGACTTCTCCCAGCCCTACGTCTATGACGGCGCCCAGATCGTGGTCCGTCAGGGCAACAACACCATCCACGGCATCAAGGATCTGGAAGGCAAAAAGGTCGCGGTCAACCTGGGCTCCAACTTTGAAGAGCTGCTGCGCAAGAACGATCCGAACCACAAGATCGATATCCGCACCTATGACTCCGCCTTCGAGCAGGATGTCGCGCTGGGCCGCATTGACGCCTTCGTGATGGACCGCGTCTCCACCGCCCAGCTGATCAAGGAGTCCAAGCTGCCGCTGCAACAGGCTGGCGCACCGTTCGAAACCATCGAGAACGCCCTGCCCTTCCTGAAGACCCCGGAGAAGCAGGCGCTGCTGAAGAAGGTCGATGAGGCTCTGACCGCCATGCGCAAGGATGGCTCCCTGCGTCAAATTTCCGAGAAATGGTTCGCGTCCGACATCACCGACAAATAAATGATGCACTTCGATATCGAGTACACCCTGGGGCTGTTTCCCATCCTGCTCAAATATCTGGGCACCACGATGGAGATGGCCCTGTGGGGATTCGCGTTGGCACTCGTACTGTCGCTGGCACTGGCGATAGTACGGGTCTTTCGCATCCCCGTGATCCACTGGCTGGCGATGCTCTATATCTCGTTCTTTCGGGGTACTCCGCTGCTCGTCCAGCTGTTTCTGCTCTATTACGGGCTGCCACAACTGTTCCACGTTTTTTCCGGGATGGATGCCTTTACCGCCGCCATCATAGGTCTGACCCTCCACTTTGCCGCCTACATGGCCGAGTCGATCAGAGCGTCGATCCTGGGTATCCACAAAAGCCAGATGGAGGCGGCGCTCAGCATCGGCATGAGCCGGCTGCAGGCGATGCAGCGGATCATTCTGCCGCAGGCGGCACGCATCGCCACTCCGTCGCTGATGAACTACTTCATCGACATGATCAAGAGCACCTCGCTGGCCTTTACCCTCGGTGTGGCCGAGATCATGGGCAAGGCGCAGATGGAAGCCTCCTCCTCCTTCAAGTTCTTCGAGAGCTTTATGGCGGTAGCGCTCATCTACTGGGTAGTGGTCATCTTCTTCACCCGCTTGCAGCACCTGCTGGAAATTCGTCTCAACCGTGCCTATTAAAGGAGGGCTCTCATGATCAAGCTAACCGGCCTCTCCAAGGCATATCAGGGCAATCAGGTGCTCAACGGCATCGATCTGGAGGTAAAGAAGGGGGAGATAGTGGTCATTATCGGCCCCTCCGGCACCGGCAAGTCGACCCTGCTGCGCTGCCTGAACCTGCTGGAGACCCCGGATGCAGGTTCGCTTGCCATCGACGATCTGCAGCTGAATCTGGCAAATGCCAGCGAGCAGCAGGCCATCGAGCTGCGCAAGCGCGCATCCTTCGTGTTCCAGAACTACGCCCTGTTTGCCAACAAGACGGCGCAGGACAACATCGCCGAAGGGCTGATCACTGTCTGGAAACAGCCAAAAGCGGAAGCCCGTGCTACCGCCCTTGGCATCCTTGAGGATATAGGTCTTGCCGACAAGAAGGACGCCTATCCGGCCTCCCTCTCCGGCGGCCAGCAGCAACGGGTAGGCATCGGCCGGGCCATGGCGGCCCACTCCAAGGTAATCCTGTTTGACGAACCCACCTCGGCCCTCGATCCGGAGTGGGTCGATGAAGTGCTCGGGCTGATGAAAAAGCTGGCTAGCCAGCACCAGACCATGGTGGTGGTGACCCACGAGATTGAATTCGCACGGGATGTGGCCGATCGGGTGATCTTCATGGAAGGTGGCCGGATCGTGGAGCAGGGCCCGCCGGATCAGATATTGGTCGATCCCAAGGATCCCCGTACCCGGGAGTTCTTGCGGAAAGTCCTTAAATAGCTCTCTCTTTGGCGGCCTGGCCGCCTTTTTTATTGGGGGATCCCTTGTTTAACACCGGGTTGCCAGTATAATCCGGAGCCCTCGATCCTCTGGATCCTCACACTCGGCAGTGGCCTTTTCAAGACCACCGCAGGATGAGAGGGAACGGCGGATTGACTAAAAGCCGAACTCTGTTTAGAATTCGGCCTCTTTTGCTAGTCGTCACACGCTATAGCTGGCGCGTCGGCTAAGTGTGACAATCAAAACTGTACAGTAATACGGAATCGAATCATGAAACGTACTTTTCAACCGTCCAACCTGAAGCGCAAGCGCTCTCACGGTTTCCGCGCCCGCATGGCAACTGCCAACGGTCGTAAAGTTCTGGCCGCTCGTCGTGCCAAGGGTCGTGCCCGCCTGGTAGTCTAATGCCTACCCAGCACACCTTCTCTCGGGAGTTACGTCTGTTAACTCCCGAACACTTCAAACGCGTTTTCGCCGAGCCTGTCCGGGCCGCCTCTCCGCAGATTACTCTTCTCGCCTCTCCCAATTCGCTCGAACACCCTCGTCTTGGTCTCGCTGTGCCCAAAAAAGCACTCAAGCGTGCCGTTTGGCGTAACCGTGTCAAACGGGTGGTTCGGGAAAGTTTCCGCCTCAAACAACATCAGCTGCCCGCTATCGACATCGTGGTGATCGCCAAGGCCGGTGTGAAAGAGATGGATAACGAGGAACTGTTCAAGTTACTGGAAAAGCTATGGCGCACTCTGTCACGCCGTTGCAATGGGTAGCTATCAAACTGATACGTCTGTATCAGCTAATCATTAGTCCCCTGCTGGGGCCGCGCTGCCGTTTTACCCCGACTTGTTCCCAATTTGCGATAGAAGCAATCCGACTTCACGGTTTCATAAAAGGCGTTTGGTTAGCCAGCAAACGTCTATTAAAATGCCATCCCTTATCCGAGGGTGGTTATGACCCGGTTCCGCAACCAAAGCGAAGAAACTGAAGACTATGGAATCACAACGCAATCTACTCCTGATCGGTTTGCTGTTCGTGAGCTTTTTGCTCTGGCAACAGTGGGAGTCCGACAAGGCTCCCAAGCCGGCCCCGACTACCGTGGCCCAAACCGAACATTTCGTACCTGAAGCCGGTCAATCCGGTGATATTCCTCAGGTTTCCGAGCAAGCCAATGCGACTGCCGCACGCAAGCTGATCACCGTCTCCTCCGACGTGCTCAAGCTGACTCTGGATACCCAGGGTGGCGACATCGTCTCTGCTGAACTGCTGGCCCACAAGCTGGAAGAAGGCAAGGATCAACCGTTCGTACTGCTGACCAGCCAACCTGAGCATCTTTATGTTGCCCAGAGCGGTCTGGTTGGTCGCGATGGTCCTGACAGCCAGGCCCAGGGTCGTCCCACCTATGAAGCCGCCCAGACCAGCTACCAGCTGGCCGATGGTCAGGATCAAGTCGTCGTACCGATGACCTGGACCGACAGCAAGGGCGTTGTCTTCACCAAGGAATTCATCCTCAAGCGTGGTGACTATGCCGTTGGCGTCGACTACAAGATCGACAACAAATCCGCCGAGCCGGTACAGGTGCAGTTCTACGGTCAGCTGAAGCAGACCGTGGCGACTCCGAAAGACCAGCAAAGCCATGCCATGGTAGCCAGTGCTTACCGCGGCGGTGCCTTCTCCACTGAAGATACCCGCTACAAGAAGTACACCTTCGACGAGATGAAGGATGCCGACCTGAGCAAGACCACCAAGGGTGGTTGGGTCGCCATGCTGCAACACTACTTCGTCTCTGCTTGGGCTCCGAACGCAAACGATACCAACAGCTTCTACAGCCGTGTGATCCCGGGCAAAGGCCAGGCCATCATCGGTTACAAGGCGCCGATGGTTGACGTGGCCGCCGGTCAACAGGCCGAAGTGACCAGCAAACTGTGGGTTGGTCCCAAGCTGCAAGACCAGATGGCCAAGGTGGCAAACCACCTCGACCTGACCGTCGATTACGGCTGGCTGTGGTTCATCGCCCAACCGCTGCACTGGTTGCTGACCGTGTTCCACGGTTTCGTCCAGAACTGGGGGGTCGCCATCATCATGCTGACCCTGCTGGTGCGCGGCATCATGTTCCCGCTGACCAAGGCCCAGTACACCTCCATGGCCAAGATGCGCATGCTGCAACCCAAGATTGCGGCCCTGCGCGAGCGCTTCGGCGACGATCGCCAGAAGATGTCTCAAGGCATGATGGAGCTGTACAAGAAGGAGAAGGTCAACCCGCTGGGTGGCTGTCTGCCGATCCTGGTTCAGATGCCCATCTTCATTGCCCTCTACTGGGCACTGATGGAGTCTGTTGAGCTGCGCCACGCGCCGTTCGCCCTGTGGATCACCGACCTGTCAGTGAAGGACCCCTTCTTCGTGCTGCCAATCCTCATGGGTGCCTCCATGTGGTATCTGCAGAAGATGAGCCCGACCACCGTGACCGACCCGATGCAGCAGAAAGTGATGCAGTTCATGCCGATCATCTTCACTTTCATGTTCCTCTGGTTCCCGGCTGGCCTGACTCTGTACTGGCTGGTGAGCAACGTTATCTCCATCACCCAGCAGACCATCATCTATCGTCAGCTGGAGAAGAAAGGCCTGCACACTCGTAACTGATGCGCAGCTAATCTTCCCGTGATGACAAAAGAGGCGGCCTTCGGGCCGCCTTTTTTATTACAATGTCACCCACTACGTTTTCCTATCAGCGAACAAACGAGCCAAGCAAGATGACTACAGATACGATCGTGGCCCAGGCCACCGCCCCCGGCCGTGGTGGCGTCGGCATAGTCCGGGTATCCGGCCCCGCCGCCGAACAGGTCGCCGGGATAGTGCTCGGCAAGTGCCCGCGGGTACGCTACGCCGAATATCTGCCGTTCAGGGATGAGCAAGGCGAAGTACTGGATCAGGGCATAGCCCTGCTGTTCAAGGCCCCCAACAGCTTTACCGGCGAAGATGTGCTGGAGCTGCAGGGCCACGGCGGCCCCGTCATCATGGACATGCTGATCCGCCGCATTCTGCAAATTGAAGGGATCCGCCCTGCCCGCCCCGGCGAGTTCAGCGAGCGCGCCTTCATCAACGACAAGCTGGATCTGGCCCAGGCCGAGGCTATTGCCGACCTTATTGAGGCCTCCAGCGAACAGGCTGCCCGCAGCGCCATGCACTCCTTGCAGGGGCAGTTCTCCAGCAAGATCCAGCAGCTGGTGGAAAACCTGACCCGGCTGCGCATCTATGTGGAAGCGGCGATCGACTTCCCGGACGAGGAGATAGACTTCCTCTCCGATGGCAAGGTGGCGGGCGACCTCTACGCCATCATGTCCGAGCTGGACGACGTGCGTGGTGAAGCCAAGCAGGGCGCCCTGCTGCGGGAAGGGATGAAGGTGGTGATCGCCGGTCGTCCCAACGCCGGCAAATCGAGCCTGCTCAACGCTCTGGCTGGGCGCGAGTCGGCCATCGTCACCGAGATCGCCGGTACCACCCGCGACGTGCTGCGCGAACACATCCACCTCGATGGTATGCCGCTGCACATCATCGACACCGCCGGTCTGCGCGACACTCAGGACAAGGTGGAGCAGATCGGTATCGAGCGTGCCTGGGCAGAGATCGAGCAGGCCGATCGGGTGCTGTTTATGGTGGATGGCACCACCACAGACGCGGTCGACCCGCGCGAAATCTGGCCGGAATTTGTTGATCGGTTGCCAAAAAACATCGGCCTCACCGTCATTCGCAACAAGGCCGATCTGACTGGTGAAGATCTGGCGCCGAGCCAGGAGCAGGGCCACGCCGTCTATCGCATCTCCGCCAAGACCGAGCTGGGGCTGCCTGCCCTGCGAGAACACCTGAAAGCCTGCATGGGCTTCCAGGGCAACACCGAAGGGGGCTTTATGGCCCGCCGCCGCCATCTGGATGCTCTGGAGCGCGCCGCCGAGCGGCTGCTGGTGGCCAAGGAGCAGCTGGAAGTGTTCGTGGCTGGCGAGCTGGTGGCCGAAGAGCTGCGCCTCGCGCAAGAGTCCCTCTCCGAGATCACCGGCGAATTCAGCTCAGACGATCTGCTGGGCCGCATCTTCTCCAGCTTCTGCATCGGCAAATAAGCCGGTTTGGCAGACAATAAAAAGCCCGGGTTCGCCCCGGGCTTTTTGTGCATTTTTCGACCACAAACCTAGAGGCGGCGCAAACACCACATGAAGTAAGCGCCCCCTAACAGGGTGGAGACCAACCCGACCGGCACCTCCTGCGGGAAAAGGATCTGCTGGCCGACCCAGTCCGCCGATACCATCAACAAGGCGCCGGAAGCGGCGGCCCCAAGCAGGAGCCAGCGAGCCCGCACCAACCCAATCAGCTTGGCCATATGTGGCGCCAACAGACCGACGAACGAGAGCGGCCCCACCACCAAGGTGGCACTGGCGGTTAGTACGGCCACCAGCAGCAGAATGGCGAGCTGGGCACGGTTGAGGCGAATGCCGAGTGCGGTCGCTACAGCACTACCCATCGGCATCAGATCGAGCCAGCGGCTCACCAACAGGCAGGCGGCCAGCATCAACAGCGCCAGCCCCACCAACCCATAGGCCACCGGCAGGGTGACGTAATAGGTAGAACCGGACATCCAGGAGAGCAGTTGCTGCACCCGCAGGTCGCCGTTGGCCAGCGCGATAGCCTGCAGCGGCTCAAACAGTGCCGTGATGGCGATCCCTGAGAGCAGGATCCGCTCTGGCTGGAAGCCATGTTTGCGATTGACCACCACCAGCAGCAACAGGCAGCCGAAGGCACCTAGCAGGCCACCGGCCAGCATCAGCGGCAAGGGCAATGCAGGCAGCAACAGCGCCGTGGCTATCACCCCCATAAAGGTGCCGCCGCTCACCCCCAGCAACTCCGGGCTCGCCATCGGGTTGTTGCTGACCCGCTGCAACAGAGTGCCCGCCAGCGCCAGCAGTACGCCAGCCGCCCCCGCAGCCAGAGTGCGCGGCAGTCGCCACTCCAGCTGGGCCTGCCAGCGGAGCCAACTTGGCCAACTCCAGCCCGTCATTCCCTGCCCAGCCAGCAGGGAGGCGACCACGGCCAGCAACAGCCCGACCAGCAACAGGCCGATAAGGCGAGCCGGTGCCGAATGGCGAGCCACCAGCAGGCCGGTGTTTGCCTTCGGCGCACCCGACTTGATGCCAAGGCGCGGGATCAGCCAGAGCAGCAGCGGCGCCCCCAGCAGAGCGGTCATAGTGCCGGTGGGGATCAAGACTGGCCAGAAGCGACTCAGACTCTGCAGCAGCAGATCGGTCGCCGCCAGCAGCAGGGCGCCGAGGATCGGAGCCCACAGCAGCCGCTGGCCGAGCTGGCGGACCCCGAGCAGCCGCACCATGGCGGGCGCGGCCAACCCGATGAAGCCGATCAGCCCAACCACGCTCACCACGCAGGCGGTGACGAACACCGCCAGCCCCAGCCCGGCGAAACGCAGGTGTTGAAGGGAGACCCCCAGGCTGCGGGCGCTGGCATCATCCAGCTCCAGCACCGCCAGCGGGCGCACCAGCACCGCGGCCAGCACGCCAGCCAGCAGCAGACGGGGCAACAGGTAACTCACCCCGCTCCAGCTGTTCTGCACTAGCGAGCCACTGCCCCACACCAGCAAGCCTTTCAGCTCCTCCTGAAAGAACAGCAAGAGTCCCATGCTGATGGCCGCCAGATAGAGGTTGATCACCAGTCCGGCAAAGACGATGACCACCGGATTGAGCTGGCGACGCCAGGCAAGGGCAAACACCAGTGCCATCGCAAGGCTGCCACCGGCCATGGCGATCCACTCCCGCCCCAGCAACAGCCAGGAGGGGGCAAACAGGGTCACCATCATCAACGCCAGTTGGGCGCCGGAGGCTACCCCCAAGGTGGTCGGTGACGCGAGCGGGTTGCGCAGCACCTGCTGCATCAGGGTACCCGCCAGCCCGAGCGCCGCCCCGGCCAGCAGGGTGACAACCAAGCGGGGCAGCCAGCTGAAATGCACCACTGCTTGGCTGACGTCATCCAGATTGGGGGCGAACAGGCTCTGCCACCAGAGCGCACCGGGCAGCTGGCGAGCCAGCTCCCAATACGCGAGCAAGAGGGTCAATCCCAGCAGGATCGAGACCGGCCGCAGCAGCGGCGATGTGGGCAGTCGCTTCATCGGCTCGCCTCCATACGCTCGGCATCTTGCAACAATGCATCGCTGAGCAGACCGGCGAAACGGCGGGCGGCCAATACACCACCAAAACTCCAGACCGCAGGCAGATGCAGCACGGGGGCTTGGCGTACCAGCGGCAGATGCTTCCACAGCCCAGGCTCCTGCAGCCGTTCGCTCACCCCTACCGGGATGGGATCGACCACCACCAGCCGTGCGGTTGGCAAGGTCATAAACTGCTCGATGCTGACCACCGAGAAACCCCAGTGATTGGTCTGCTCCTGCCAGCCATTACGCAGCCCAAGCCGCGTCATCACCGCATCGAACAGGCTGTGGCGACCAAACACCCGCACATGGCGCTCATCGATAAACTGCACCACCAGCAGGGGCGGCAGATCCGCAGGCAATCCGGCCTGCATACTGGCGAGATCCCGATCCAGCTCGGCCAGCAACCGTTCGCCCTCGGCGGTTTTGCCCACTATACGGGCGAGGGTCAGGGTCACCTCGTGCAGTCTCTGCCACAGATCGGTTTGCCCATCATAGAGGGCGATGGTGCTCACCGGAGCGATGCGGGAAAGAGTTGGCTCCAGCGGGGCCGCCAGCGGCGAGATGAGGATGCGATCGGGTTTGAGCTCCGCCAGCAGCTCACGGTTGGGCTGGGTTCGCAGGCCGATATCCACCACCCCGGCGGGTAGCCGTGGCTCGCCGACCCATGCCTGATAGGGGCCTGCATCCCCAACAGCCAGCGGCGTCACCCCGAGTGCCAGCAGGGTCTCGGCAATGGTCCAGTCGACGGTGGCGATACGGGGTAGCGGCGCAGAGGCGCTCGGAGATGTTTCGGCCTGCGCCGCAAGTGGCAGCAGCAGGCTGATAAGGCAGGGTGCCATCTTCTTCAATAAACGGTTCAAGGATGCCCCCGGTCAGACGATGGCGATGGGATGAGCATGAGCCGGATGGCGAATGACTTCCATCGGAATGCCATAGATGGCGTGCAGGGTCTCGCTGGTCATGATCCCCTCAGGTTCGCCGTGGGTAAGCAGGCGGCCGGAGTGAAGCGCCACCAGCCGATCACAGAAGCGGGAGGCCATATTGATGTCGTGAATGACGATGATGACCCCGAGCTTGAGCTGACGGCTCAACTGCTTGACTAGCGTCAGCACCTCCACCTGATGGGCCACATCCAGCGCGGCCAGCGGCTCGTCCAGCAAGATGAAGCGGCTCTCCTGCGCCAGCAGCATGGCCAGCCAGACCCGCCCCCGCTCGCCGCCGGAGAGGGTATCCACCAGCCGATCGGCAAAGCGTTCGGTATGGGTAAGGGCGATGGCCCGCTCGACCTGACGGTGATCCTCCGCCCCCATCCGGCCCAGCAGGCCACGCCAGGGGTAGCGGCCCATCTCCACCAGCTCCCGCCCGAGCAGATTCTCGGCGCTCGGCAGATGCTGGGGCAGATAGGCCACCTGACGGGCAAACTCCCGGTTGCCCCAGTCGGGCAGCGGCTTGCCATCGAACAGGATCTCGCCGTCGCTGAGGGGTTGCTGGCGTGCCAGCAGCTTGAGCAGGGTCGATTTACCCGAACCATTGTGGCCGATGAGGCCATAGACCTGTCCCTGCTCGAAACGCAGGTCGGTGGGGTGCAGCAGCGTGCGGTCATTGACCGTGAAGCTGGCTGATTTCATCTCGAACATAAGCAATTCCTGTGCTGGCTTGCCGCCAGTCTCATCGGTGCCGGTATCAAGCCGGCACCTCGCAATCCAGATGGGCGATCGCATCGCGGCTCACTTCGGCACGGCGCGCGCCGGTCAGTTCGGTGAGTTTTCCCTGCCGCATCTCCAGCAGGCGATCGGCCAGCGGGAAGTAGTGATCGTCGTGGCTGATGGCGATCACTGTCTTTCCCATCTCCTTAAGGCGCGGCAACAGCACCTGATAGAAGATGCGGCGGAACTGGGGATCCTGATCCGCAGCCCACTCATCAAACAGCATCACCTCGCGCTGCTCGGCCAGCGCCAGCAGCAGGGCGACCCGCTTGCGCTGCCCTTGGGAGAGATCGATATCGGCGATAAAGCCATCCTCGATGGTGAGCTTGCTGCCCATCTGCAACCGCCCCAGCCACTCGGCCACCAGCTCATCTTTGGGTTCCGGTCCCAGCAGGTGCTGGAACAGGTGATAGTCGGTGAAGATGGCAGAGAAGAGCGCCAGATAGCCGTTGCGATCGGTGATCGGCTCACCATCCAGCAGGATCCGGCCCGATACAGGCTGGTAGAGGCCGGTCAACAGCATGGCCAGGGTCGACTTGCCGGATCCATTGCCACCGATGATGAAGATCTGCTCCCCCTTTTCGATGACCAGATCGATGGGGCCAACGGCAAAGCCGCCCTTCCCCTGATAGTGAAAGCTCACCTGCTCCAGCTCGATACGCTGCCAGGGGCGGATGGCGGGCGGCAACGGGAAGTCCACATCCGGCTCGGCCAGATTGAGCGCGGCGATCTTGTCGAACGCCACCTGAGCGGCAAGCAGGGTCGGCAGGGCGCCAATCCCCTGCAACAGAGGGGTGCGCAGGAACAGCAGGGTCAGGGCGAAGGTGGCGGCCACATTGGTGTTGGCCCAGCCAAGGCCGTTGGCCAGAAAGAAGACCAGACCGATCGCCCCCAGCATCATGATATTCGACCAGTTCACCGCGCTCAGGTGATAGGTGTCGGCGCGAATGATCTGCTGGCGATAGTCACGGGCATTTTGCTCATAGAGCTGGTGATAGACGAAGTGAGCCCGCTCGCGGTTGAGCGCCAGCTCCTTGCTGCCGGCGATGATGGCCTGATAGTTCTGATAGAGCCGATCTTCGGCCTGACGCATGTGGGAGAGATGGCGATAAACACGGTTCACCAGCAACCAGCCCACCACCATGGTGACGGTGACCCAGAGCGCGGTCACCCCGAGCAGGGCCGGAGAGAGCCAGCCAAGATAGAGGGCTGAACCCAGCGTGAGCACCAGCCCCTGCACCAACTCTGGCAGGCGTACGAAGGCAATGGTGATCTGGCCGATATCGCTGGAGAGGGAGGCCAGCAGCGGCCCCTGACCAATCTGGCGGATGCGGGCGACATCGCTATCCAGCAGTTGCTTGAGCAGACGGCCTCGCAACCGGTAGACAAAATGGTGACCGAGAGTGGTCAGGGCCAGCTGAGATCCGAGCGTGATCACCAGCAGCAACACAATCAGGCCGACCAGCTGACCGAGGATCGGCAGCGGATCACCTATAGATTCGATAAGAGACTGATTGATAAAAGCAATGACGCCAATCCCGCTGACGGCACTGAGCAGACTGAGCAGGGTAATGGCGATAAAAGGCCAACGATATTGGCGATAAACCAGAGACAAGAGTTCCATAACGGACCGGTATTCCAGAGAGATCAGAACAACTGCGGGTGAAAAGAAGGGCGGGAATCCGGTTCCCGCCCGACTTCCATTACCAGCGGTAGTTGATGCTGCCCACTACGCTGCGCGGCTCGCCGTAGTAGCAGTAGTAGTCACAACTGGCCACGTAGGTTTCACCCAGCAGGTTGTTGACGTTGAGCTGGGCACGCCAGTTCTTGGCAAAGTCATACCCGATCATCGCATCCAACACGGTATGGGCCGGCACCTCGGCAGAGCCGTAGATGGGGGTGTAGTCCGCATTCACGGCGCCAATACCCACGCTGGAACCGATATAACGCACACCGGTACCCAGCTCCAGACCCGAAGCCACCCCTTGCTGCACCTTGTAGTTGCCCCAGAAGGAGGCCAGGTGGCGCGGGATCAGGCTGGCACGGCGATCGCCACTGCCGGTGTCGTTGGTTTTGGCATCTGTGTAGGTATAAGCAGCGGTCAGACGCAGCGCATCTGTCACCTGCACGCTCCCTTCCAGCTCAACCCCCTGAGAGGTCACTTCACCCGCCTGGGTCTGCTGGCCGGAACCGGTAGAGACCAGCGAGTTGGTCTGGGCCAGATCGAACAGCGCCAGATTGATGTAACCGTCGAGGAAGGCAGGCGCATACTTCACGCCGGTCTCGTAGAGCTTGCCCTTGAGCGGCTTGTAGGAGTTTCGGGTGTTAGGATCGATCCCCGGCAGCACCTCGAACGACTCGGCATAGGCAAAGTAGGGAGAGAGGCCGTTGTCAGCCAGATACATCAGGCTGCCCGAGAGGGAGAGCTCGTGATCGTACTGGCGCTCGTCCTTGCTGGTATTGATGTTGTGGGTCTCCACATAGTCGAAACGACCACCGCCAGTCAGCAACCAGCGATCATCCCAGCGGATCTGGTGCTGGGCATAGAGGCCGCTCTGGCCCTTGCTGCTCTTCTGATGAGTGGCGGTCGACTCATCAAAACCGGGGAAGCCGCTGTAATCCGGGTTCATGGTATTGATTGAGCCCATACCGTAGTTGTCGGCCTCGACCCCTTCATTGACGTGACGCTGCAGATCTACCCCCAGCAGCAAGGTCTGCTCGGTGCTGTCGGTGTTCCAGTAGCCCACCATCTGGTTATCCATGGTGGCACTCTTGGTATTGCCATCACGGTAAACCAGGCCACGACTGGCAGTTGTGCCTTCATAGGTCGGGAAGATATAGGTCTGGCGCAGCAGCAGATCGTTGTAGTTGAAGCGGACGTTCTGCTTGAACTCCCAGGTCTGGTTGAGCTGGTGGGCCAGCTCATAACCGGTGGAGATCTGGGTATTGCGGTTGCGATCGTAATCCGGTTGGCTCAGGTTGGTGGATGGATCAATCTGGCCACCTGACGTATTCAGGGTGCCATAGACCGGGAAGAAGCCGTTGGTCGGGACCCCTTCGTCGTGCAGGAAGCTGGCCAGCAGGGTCAGGCTGGTACGATCCGAAAGATCGAAGGTGACGCTCGGTGCCAGATAAACCCGATCGTTGTAGGTGCCGGTGAGCACACCATCACGCTCTTTATAAAGAGCAACCATGCGGTAACGGCTGTTGTCGGAGAGCGCGTCAGAGACGTCCACCCCGACTTGACGATGATCCCGGCTGCCAAGCTGCAGATCCACCTGCCCTTGCGGCGTGGCGGTCGGCCGCTTGCTGATGGCATTGATCACCCCGCCCGGAGGCGCCTCACCGTAAAGGATCGAGGCTGGCCCCTTCAGCACTTCCACACTCTCCAGACCAAACGGTTCCGGCGTCCAGACGTAATAGCCGGTGCCAAACAAGCGGTTGCCATCCAGATAAGAGGCGGCATCGAAGCCACGCACCTTGAACCAGTCAGTGTTGTTGTCTGAGCCATAGAGACCGGTCAATACGCCGGAACGGTAGCGAATCGCTTCATCCAGCTGCAACACGGCGTGCTGATCCAGCTCCTCGCGATTAACCACGGAGACGGCGCGAGGTGTCTCGGCCATCGGCACTTCCACCTTCATAGCCGTACCTGTCACCACCATGGTTTCGCTGGCTTTGGGCAGCTCAGCGGTGGTTTGTTCTGCCATCAGCGGCAGGGAGACGAGCAAACCGGAGAGCGAAAGCACGCCGAAGGCGCCCTTCTTGCCGGGTCCTGTAGTGTATTTTTGCGCAATCATATTAAAGTCTCGTTTATCAATGAGTTATGTTGTTTTAATTGTTGTTTGTGGTCGTTTGTCACGACATCACCCTGTTCCATGGGCGAATAAAGCAGCGCAATCCTACTACAGGAGCTGTGATCGAATCGATTCAATAATTGCTAATCATTTGCATCTGCATTTTTATCTAGCTGCCTCGTTGGCAAAATTTCGCGGGGAGTGGGAGTCATCAGGAGAGCCATGAGCGGAGAAGAAAATGAAGAGGAATATAAAGAAGCTGAAAAATGATCGGCGGGATGGATCCGGCGGCATTATCTGACTGGATCCATTATCCCCAAGCTTTATCCATATTTATCCACATCCTTTGGAGTTAGAATCCGGCTTCGCCTCTTTTCTCTGAATCAGGATCCATTCCATGGCAAAACTCAATATCGTCGTCGGTTCCATGCTGGGGGCCGCCGAATATGTCGCCGATCATGTGGCCAATCTGCTGGAACAGGCGGGTCACCAGACCCGGATCCACAACCCAGCGTCGCTGACCGAGGTACTGGATGAGCCCGGATCCATCCTGCTGGTGGTCACTTCCACCCATGGTGCCGGGGATGTGCCCGACAACCTGCAGCCCTTCGCCAAGGATCTTGCCGAGCAGCATCCGGATCTTAACTCACTGAAATATGGAGTGATCGCCCTTGGTGACAGCAGTTATGACACCTTCTGTCAGGGCGGCAAGACCGTGGATCGGCTGCTGGCCGAGTGTGGTGCCAGCCGGATCGGCCAACGGCTCGACATCGATGTAACCCGTTACGAGATACCGGAAGATGCCGCAGAAGCCTGGATCCATAACTGGATGACCATGATCGCCTGATCACTCACGGGAGATCCGCAATAAAAGTGCGATCTCCCGACTTATCCCCAGATCGGCTATCCACCAGGTTATTAACAGCTGGATCTTGCCAAGTTGTTCTACACGGTTACCCACAGCAATCCATATAAATGTGCATAACTACAGGTTTAACCTCTGTAAAACCTATAGTTATCCTATGAATGAGATCTTGTTCAGGTTTGCACTGTGCATAAAAGTCAGGGTTGTCCCACGGTTCAAGGAGCCAGGATCCAAGCTTTTCCACAAGCTGGGATCGCCTTTAACTGAATGATCTTTATGATCAAAAAGTGCTTATCAACAGATCTGGCTGATCCTAATAAAAGATCCAGTAAAAGATCGATCTAAAGATCCTTAAGATCTATTTAGTGGATCCTCTCTTCATACTGAACGTTAAGTAGACGTTCCCCTTAGGGCGTGAAACAGATAGAATGTTCCGCCTTTTAGCCCAGGCAAATACAGATCTTCAGGCGTGCAGATCAAGGTGATCCCAATGCAATACCATGAACAATTTGATGTGATCGTCGTCGGTGGCGGTCATGCCGGAACCGAAGCAGCAACAGCGGCAGCTCGTATGGGCATGAATACCCTGTTGCTGACCCACAATATCGATACGCTGGGGCATATGTCCTGCAACCCGGCGATCGGCGGGATCGGCAAGGGACACCTGGTCAAGGAAGTTGACGCTCTCGGCGGGATCATGGCGCGTGCCATCGATCTTGGCGGGATCCAGTTCCGCACTCTCAACTCATCCAAAGGGCCGGCAGTACGCGCTACCCGCGCTCAGGCGGATCGCCTGCTTTACAAGGCTGTCGTGCGTCAGATGCTGGAGAACTACCCCAACCTGAAGATCTTCCAGCAGGCCTGTGACGATCTCATCATGGACGGGGATCGTGTTGCCGGTGTGGTGACTCAGAGCGGGATCCGCATTAGCGGCAAGACTGTGGTGTTGACCGTAGGCACCTTCCTGAATGGTTTGATCCATATCGGGATGGAGAACTACAAGGGCGGCCGTGCCGGGGATCCTCCCTCGATCGCCCTCGCTCAGCGCCTGCGCGAACTGCCGCTGCGCATCGATCGCCTCAAGACCGGCACACCGCCCCGCATCGATGCCCGCAGCGTCGATTTCTCCGTAATGCAGGAGCAGCACGGTGACGATCCGCGTCCGGTATTCTCTTTCATCGGTGATGCCAGCCAGCATCCCCGTCAGGTGCCTTGCTACGTAACTCATACCAACGAGCGCACCCACGATGTGATCCGCAATAACCTGGATCGCAGCCCCATGTACGCCGGGGTGATCGAAGGGATCGGCCCGCGCTACTGCCCGTCGATCGAGGACAAGATCACCCGCTTTGCCGACAAGACTGCGCACCAGATCTTCGTCGAGCCGGAAGGCCTGACCACCCACGAACTCTACCCGAACGGGATCTCCACCAGCTTGCCGTTTGATGTGCAGGTGCAGATCGTTCGCTCCGTGCGTGGCTTCGAGAATGCCCACATCACCCGCCCGGGTTATGCCATCGAGTACGATTTCTTCGATCCGCGGGATCTCAAGGCCAACATGGAGAGCAAGTGCATTCCAAACCTGTTCTTCGCTGGCCAGATCAACGGGACGACCGGTTACGAAGAGGCGGCGGCACAAGGCCTGATGGCTGGTCTGAACGCGGCCCTGCGTGCGCAGGACAAGGATCCCTGGAATCCGCGTCGGGATCAGGCCTACATGGGCGTGATGATGGACGATCTCTCCACTCTGGGAACCCGCGAGCCCTATCGCATGTTCACCAGTCGTGCCGAATATCGCCTGCTGCTGCGTGAAGACAACGCCGATATCCGCCTGACCACCATTGGTCGCGAGCTGGGTCTGGTGGATGACGAGCGCTGGAGCAAGTTCAACGCCAAGATGGAACAGGTTGAGCTGGAGCGTCAGCGCATGCGCTCGACCTGGATCCACCCGCAGCATCCGTCACTGGAGGCGGTCAACGCCCTGGTCAACACCCCGCTGACCCGCGAACAGAGCCTGGAAGAGCTGCTGCGCCGTCCGGAAGTGACCTACGATGCACTGATGACCATCGACGGGATCGGCCCTGCTGTGGCGGATCCTGCCGCTGCCGAGCAGGTGGAAATCCAGATCAAGTACGCCGGTTACATCGATCGTCAGCAGGACGAAGTGGAGAAGCAGCTGCGCAACGAGAACACCCTGTTGCCGCTGGATCTCGACTATCGCGATGTGAATGGCCTCTCCAACGAGGTGAAAGCCAAGCTCAACGATGCCAAGCCGCAGACCATCGGTCAGGCTTCCCGCATCTCCGGCATCACCCCGGCGGCCATCTCCATTCTGCTGGTGCACCTGAAAAAACACGGCCTGCTGCGTAAAACCGCCTGAGGATTCTTACCGTTGGAAAATATGCTGGAAAGATTGAACGGCCTGCTCATGCAGGCCGGAATTGTTATCACTGATACCCAAAAGAGCCAACTGGTGCAGCTGGTCGAGTTGCTGCACAAGTGGAACAAGGCTTACAATCTCACCTCGGTTCGTGATCCGGACGCCATGCTGGTCAAGCATATCCTCGACAGTCTGGTGGTAAGCCCCCACTTGCACGGGGAGCGCTTCATCGATGTGGGGACCGGTCCCGGCTTGCCTGGACTGCCGCTGGCCATCATCAACCCGGACAAGCAGTTCGTTCTGCTGGACAGTCTGGGCAAACGGATCAACTTCATCCGCCAGGTCATTCTGGAGCTGGGGTTGACCAATGTGACGCCGATCAAATCCCGGGTGGAAGAGTATCAACCCGAAGTCGGGTTTGATGGTGTACTCAGCAGAGCGTTCGCTTCGCTGGAGGACATGCTGAGCTGGTGTCACCACCTGCCGTCAGAACAGGGCAGCTTCCTCGCGCTCAAGGGACAATACCCCGCAGAGGAGCTGGCCCAGTTGCCTGCCAATATCCGTCTGGTAGCCTGTCATGAGTTGCGGGTGCCGGAGCTGGAAGGCGAACGTCATCTGCTGGAATTCAAACATATCCAGCCCGAATAGGGTCGCAGTTTCATTTAGGGGATAGTGTGGGAAAAGTCATTGCCATAGCCAACCAGAAGGGTGGAGTGGGTAAAACCACCACCTGTGTGAACCTGGCCGCCTCCATGGCCGCCACCCGGCGCAAGGTGCTGGTGATCGATCTGGATCCGCAGGGCAATGCCACCATGGGCAGCGGCGTCGACAAGTACGAAGTCGAGCGCACCGCCTATGAGCTGCTGATCGAAGATGCCCCCATCAGCGAGGTGATCATCCCCGAAACTTCCGGTGGTTATCACCTGATCGCCGCCAACGCCGACGTGACCGCGGCCGAAATCCGCCTGATGGAGTTTTTTGCCCGCGAGATCCGCCTGCGCAATGCGCTGGCCTCGGTGCGGGACAAGTACGACTACGTCTTCATCGACTGTCCCCCTTCCCTCAACATGCTGACCGTGAATGCCATGGCCGCCGCCGACTCCGTGTTGGTGCCCATGCAGTGCGAATACTATGCGCTGGAAGGGCTCACCGCCCTGGTCGACACCATCAGCAAGCTGGCCGCCGTGGTCAATCCCGATCTCAAGATCGAAGGGGTGCTGCGTACCATGTACGATCACCGCAACCGGCTGGCCAATGATGTGTCCGATCAGCTAAAACAGCACTTCGGCGACAAGGTCTACCGCACCATCATTCCCCGCAACGTCAGACTGGCGGAGGCGCCGAGCTTCGGTGCGCCGGCCATGCACTATGACAAATCATCGGTGGGCGCCAAGGCCTACCTGGCTCTGGCTGGCGAGATCCTGCGCCGCCAGGAGCAGGAACGTCAGGCGACCATCGCAGACCGAGAGAGCGTATGACTCCGAAAAAACGTGGACTGGGCAAGGGGCTGGATGCTCTGCTCAGTACCAGCACGGCTGCCCGCCAGAAACAGGTGATGAGCGATCAACGAACCGAGCAGGCCATGGCTCCCACCAACCAGGGTGAGCTGCGCAAGCTGCCGGTTGAGTGGCTGCACTCGGGCAAGTACCAGCCGCGCAAGGACATGTCGCAGGATGCGCTGGAAGAGCTGGCCAACTCCATCCGCGCCCAGGGGGTGATCCAGCCCATCGTGGTGCGTCCGGTCGCCGAACACTCTTTTGAAATCATCGCTGGCGAACGGCGCTGGCGTGCGTCCCAGCTGGCCCGGCTTGAAGTGGTACCCTGCATCGTCAAGGATGTACCTGACGAAGCTGCGGTGGCCATCGCGCTGATTGAGAACATCCAGCGTGAAGATCTCAACGCAATCGAAGAGGCTGTCGCCCTGCAGCGACTGCTGACCGAATTTGAACTCACCCACCAGCAGGTGGCCGAGGCGGTGGGCAAGTCCCGCACCACGGTGACCAACCTGTTGCGTCTCAACCAGCTCAACGATGACGTGAAGCGTTTCGTCGAGCATGGCGATCTCGACATGGGCCATGCCCGTGCCCTGCTGGCTCTGAGTGGCCAGGCCCAGTCCGAACTGGCCAAGCTGGTTGCCCAGAAAGGGCTGACTGTGCGTGATACCGAAAAGCTGGTGCAAAAGGCGCTGGAGCCGGCAAAAGCCAAAGTCGAACCGGTCCGCGATCCCCAGTTCGGTTACCTGGAGCGCCAGCTGGCTGAAAAAATTGGCAATCAGGTACAGCTTCAGCCTGGCAAGCGGGATAGCGGAAAGTTAGTAATTAGTTACGAGAACTTGTCCGATTTGGACCGCATATTGGGCTATTTTGGCGTGTCGGAATCGTGATTTTTACGCTTTTTGTAGTAATAAAACATCCATTCCTTTTGATATGGGCATAACCCTGATTTTGCGCTGAAAGCCGCAAAAATTAAGGATTTTTGTCATATTGCAATAGTGGCCCTCAAGGGTATAATTTGACCGGCTTTTAGAGCTGTTAACATGGGGTCTTCGGATCCCGATTTTTTACAGTTCTGTAATGTTCAGGGGTAGGTTGGTGAAGCAGAAAATAGCCTTGGAAGGTTTGACACTGGCCTTGGTTATGCTCGTTTGTCAGCTGGTCCTGATCCTGGCGATGAGTGCCGTCTGGTATTACCTGACTGGTGCCAGCGCCGGTTATTCCGCCCTTTACGGAGGGGGGATGTACTGGGTTCCTCAGGCCTTGTTCACTCTCTGGGTACTGCGCCGCAAGGTAACGGCCGAGAGTGTGGGTCTGGTTCTGCGGGACTTTTATGGTGGGGCAGGGATTAAGCTCATTACTACAACAGGTCTATTCGCCCTGATGTTTGGTGCGGGAGTCGAGGTCGTTACCGTCTCGTTTTTCGCCACTTATATCCTCGCCCTCGTTGTACAGTGGATAGTCTCATTCACGCTTAACAACCACTATTAGGAAAACTCATGTCTGCAACCGGAGAAGTCCTGACTCCTCAGGGATATATCTCCCACCACCTGACCCACCTGCAAGTCGGGTCCGGGTTCTGGACGGTCAATATCGACTCAATGGTATTTTCCGTCGTGCTAGGCGCCCTGTTTATCCTGTTGTTCCGCAAAGTAGCCGTCAACGCTACCAGCGGGGTGCCGGGTAAGCTGCAGTGCTTTGTGGAGATGCTGGTCGAGTTTGTGAATGGTAACGTCAAAGACATCTTTCACGGTCGCAACAAGGTCATCGCACCTTTGGGGCTGACGGTGTTTGTCTGGATCTTCCTGATGAACCTGATGGATCTGATCCCTGTTGACTTTATCCCTCACGCTGCACAATTGATGGGTATTCCCTATCTGCGTGTGGTTCCCTCCGCTGACGTTAACATCACCATGTCCATGGCTTTGGGCGTGTTCTTCTTGATCCTGTACTACAGCATCAAGGTCAAGGGTATCGGCGGGTTTGTGAAGGAGCTGACTCTTCAGCCTTTCAATCACCCGGCTGCTATCCCGGTTAACCTCATCCTGGAAACTGTTACGCTGGTATCCAAACCGGTCTCTCTGGGTCTTCGACTGTTCGGCAACATGTATGCTGGCGAACTGATCTTTATCCTGATTGCGGGTTTGCTACCCTGGTGGTCACAGTGGATTCTGTCCGTGCCTTGGGCAATTTTCCACATCCTGATCATCACTTTGCAGGCATTCATCTTCATGGTTCTGACCATCGTCTATCTGTCGATGGCGCAGGAAGACCATTGATGATGCGACTCAAATAATCCTTTTTATACAATCAATTACATCTAAATAAATGGAGATCCTCATGGAAAACTTGAACATGGACCTGCTGTACATCGCTGCTGCAATGATGATGGGTCTGGCTGCTATCGGCGCTTCCATCGGTATCGGTATTCTGGGTGGTAAATTCCTGGAAGGTGCTGCTCGTCAACCTGACCTGATCCCTGTTCTGCGTACCCAGTTCTTCATCGTAATGGGTCTGGTCGATGCGATCCCGATGATCGCCGTTGGTCTGGGTCTGTACGTGATGTTTGCGGTTGCTGGCTAAGTCGTTACGACATCTCCAGGCATAACCCATTAACTAACTAAAGAGGACATCGGCTGTGAATATCAACGCCACCCTCCTCGGCCAAGCAATTGCTTTTTTCTTCTTCGTAGTGTTTTGCATGAAGTACGTATGGCCGCCGTTGATTGCTGCCATCGAAGCCCGTCAGAAAGCTATTGCTGATGGTCTCTCTTCTGCTGAGCGTGCCAAGAAAGATCTGGATTTGGCCAAGGCCAACGCCGTCGATCAGCTGAAAGAAGCCAAGCTCCAGGCTGCTGAAATCATTGAACAGGCCAACAAACGCAAGGCCCAGATCATTGATGAGGCAACTGTCGGAGCCCAGTCTGAGCGGGAAAAAATCCTGGCTCAAGGCCGTGCCGAGATTGAAGCTGAACGTCATCGTGCCAAAGAAGAACTGCGCAAGCAGGTTGCTGCTCTTGCCATTGCTGGTGCAGAGAAGATCCTGGCGCGCCAAATCGACCAGGCTGCCAACAGCGACATCGTCGACAAACTGGTAGCAGAACTGTAACGGGAACGGGGCTATGTCTGAACTGACTACAATCGCTCGCCCCTACGCCAAGGCTGCTTTCGAGTTTGCCGTTGAGCACAAGGCGGTTGATCAGTGGCTGGGGATGCTCAGCTTCGCTGCGGAAGTAGCGAAGAACGAGACCATCCACTCCCTGGTAAACGGCTCTGTGGCTGCCGAAGAGCTGGCAAAACTGTTTGTCAGCATCTGCGGTGAGCAACTCGACGAGCATGGCCAGAACCTGATCCGGGTAATGGCTGAGAATGGTCGCTTGGGTGTGCTGCCGGCGGTCGTTGCCGAATTTGTGGTGTTCAAGGCTGAACTGGATAAAGAAGTTCAGGCTGACGTGACATCGGCGATTGCACTGACCGACCAGCAGAAAGCCAATATTCAGGCTTCTCTGGAACAACGTCTCGCGCGCAAAGTGAAGCTGAATTGCAGCATCGATGCGTCCTTGATGGCCGGGGTGCTCATCAAGGCCGGTGATCTGGTTATCGACGGAACTGTCCGCGGTAAGCTGGATCGCATGGCTGACGCGCTGCAATCTTGATTGGGGTATTAGAGCATGCAACTGAATTCCACTGAAATCGCCGAGCTGATCAAGCAGCGCATTGCGCAGTTTGATGTAAAGAGCGAAGCGCGTAACGAAGGTACCATCGTCTCTGTAAGCGACGGTATCATTCGTGTCCACGGCCTGGCCGATGCCATGCAGGGTGAGATGATCGAGCTGCCGGGCAACCGCTACGCTCTGGCATTGAACCTGGAGCGTGACTCCGTTGGTGCCGTAGTAATGGGTCCCTATGCCGATCTGGCCGAAGGGATGAAAGTAAAAGGTACTGGCCGCATTCTGGAAGTGCCAGTTGGTCGTGGTCTGTTGGGCCGGGTGGTCAACACCCTGGGTCAGCCTATCGACGGTAAAGGTCCGGTCGAGCACGATGGCTTCTCTCCGGTAGAAGTGATTGCCCCGGGCGTTATCGAGCGTAAGTCTGTTGACCAGCCTGTCCAGACCGGTCTGAAAGCCATCGACGCCATGATCCCTATCGGTCGTGGCCAGCGTGAGCTGATCATCGGTGACCGCCAGGTAGGTAAAACTGCCATCGCGATCGACACCATCATCAACCAGAAAGACTCCGGCATTAAGTGTGTCTACGTTGCGATTGGCCAGAAGGCTTCCACCATCGCCAACGTGGTGCGCAAGCTGGAAGAGCACGGTGCTCTGGCCAACACCATCGTGGTGGTTGCCTCTGCTTCCGAAGCTGCTGCCCTGCAGTATCTGGCTCCGTACTCCGGTTGCTCCATGGGTGAGTACTTCCGTGACCGCGGTGAAGATGCCCTGATCATTTATGATGACCTGTCCAAGCAGGCCGTTGCATATCGTCAGATCTCCCTGCTGCTGCGCCGTCCGCCAGGACGTGAAGCATTCCCGGGCGACGTATTCTATCTGCACTCCCGTCTGCTGGAGCGTGCTGCTCGCGTCAACGACGAGTACGTAGAGAAGTTCACCAAGGGTGAAGTGAAGGGCAAAACCGGTTCTTTGACCGCGCTGCCGATCATCGAAACCCAGGCTGGTGACGTATCCGCGTTCGTTCCGACCAACGTAATCTCCATCACCGATGGTCAGATCTTCCTGACTTCCCAGTCTTTCAACGCCGGTATTCGTCCTGCGGTTGATCCGGGTATCTCCGTATCCCGTGTGGGTGGTGCCGCCCAGACCAAGATCGTCAAGAAGCTGTCCGGTGGTATCCGTACCGCGCTGGCTCAGTACCGCGAACTTGCTGCGTTTGCCCAGTTCTCTTCCGACCTGGACGATGCGACTCGCAAGCAGCTGGACCACGGTCAGAAAGTGACCGAGCTGATGAAGCAGAAGCAGTACTCTCCGATGAGCGTTGCTCACCAGTCTCTGGTGCTGTTCGCCGCGGAAAAAGGCTATCTCTCCGATGTCGAGCTGAACAAGATCCTCGATTTCGAAGCCGCTCTGCTCTCTTTCGCCGATACCCAGCATGCCGAGCTGATGGCTGAAATCAATGCCAAGGCTGACTACAACGACGCGATCGTTGGCAAGCTGACTGCGTTGCTGGACAACTTCAAGGCAACCCAGACCTGGTAAGCGTGTGTGGCAGCGCAAGCTGCCACCTGATGGAGAGAAGAGATGGCCGGCGCAAAAGAGATACGTAACAAGATCGGGAGTGTGAAAAACACTCAGAAGATCACCAGCGCTATGGAAATGGTGGCAGCAAGCAAGATGCGCCGTGCGCAGGATCGCATGTCTGCCAGCCGTCCGTACGCTGAAACCATGCGCAAGGTGATCGGCCATATCGCTCAGGGGAACCTGGAATACAAGCACCCCTACCTCATCGAACGTGAGGTCAAGCGAGTGGGTTACATCGTCGTCTCCACCGACCGTGGCCTGTGTGGTGGTCTGAACATCAACCTGTTCAAGGCTGCCCTCAATGATATGAAGCAATGGAGCGCGAAAGGTGCCAAGGTTGACCTGGCTCTGATCGGCAACAAAGCCTCCAACTTCTTTGAACGGCACGGCGCCAAGGTGAAAGCTCACGTCGCAGGACTGGGCGATAACCCGAGCGTCAATGACCTGATTGGTTCAGTCAAGGTCATGCTGAAGGCTTACGACAACGGTGAGATTGACAAGCTGTATCTGGTGTACAACAAGTTCGTCAACACCATGGTGCAGCAACCACGGGTCGATCAACTGCTGCCTTTGCCCGTAACTGAAGACAGCAAGCTCGCCAAGAAACACCACTGGGATTACCTCTATGAGCCGGATCCCAAGAAGCTGCTGGATACCCTGCTGGTTCGCTATGTCGAATCTCAGGTTTACCAGGGTGTAGTGGAAAACTTGGCCAGTGAACAGGCAGCCCGAATGGTTGCCATGCAAGCCGCGACTGACAACGCCGGTAACCTGATTAACGATCTGCAACTGGTATACAACAAGGCCCGTCAGGCCAGTATTACCCAGGAGCTGACAGAGATCGTATCCGGTGCTGCTGCGGTGTAAGGCAAGGGTTATCAAAGGTTTAGAGGATTTGACATGAGTAACGGTTTCATCGTCCAAATCATCGGCGCTGTAGTGGACATCGAGTTCCCGCAGAATGCCGTGCCCCAGGTGTACGATGCACTGAAGGTCGTTAGCGAAGGTCAAGGCCAGGGTCTGGTGCTGGAAGTTCAGCAACAGATCGGTGGCGGCGTCGTTCGTTGCATCACCATGGGTTCCTCCGACGGTCTGCGTCGTGGGTTGGAAGTAATGAATAGCGGTAAATCCATCCAGGTTCCGGTCGGTACTGCGACTCTGGGTCGGATCATGAACGTACTGGGCGAGCCAATCGACGAGAAAGGCCCGATCGGTGAAGAAGAGAGCTGGTCAATCCACCGTGAAGCCCCCAGCTACGAAGATCAGTCCAACAGCACCGAGCTGCTGGAGACCGGCATCAAGGTTATCGACCTGGTATGTCCGTTCGCCAAGGGTGGTAAAGTGGGTCTGTTCGGTGGTGCCGGTGTAGGCAAAACCGTAAACATGATGGAGCTGATCCGTAACATCGCGATCGAGCACAGCGGTTACTCTGTGTTCGCCGGTGTAGGTGAGCGTACCCGTGAGGGTAACGACTTCTACCACGAGATGATGGAGTCCAACGTACTGGACAAAGTATCTCTGGTTTACGGTCAGATGAACGAGCCGCCCGGAAACCGTCTGCGCGTAGCGCTGACCGGCCTGACCATGGCCGAGAAGTTCCGTGACGAAGGTCGTGATGTGCTGTTCTTCGTGGACAACATCTACCGTTACACCCTGGCCGGTACTGAAGTATCCGCACTGCTGGGCCGTATGCCTTCCGCAGTAGGTTACCAGCCGACTCTGGCCGAGGAGATGGGTGTTCTGCAAGAACGTATCACCTCCACCAAGACCGGTTCTATCACCTCCGTACAGGCCGTTTACGTTCCTGCGGATGACTTGACTGACCCGTCTCCGGCGACCACCTTCGCCCACCTGGATGCGACCGTCGTACTGTCCCGTCAGATCGCGGCTCTGGGTATCTACCCGGCCGTTGACCCGCTGGACTCTACCTCTCGTCAGCTGGATCCGCTGGTAGTTGGCAAAGAGCACTACGAGACCGCTCGTGGCGTTCAGACCGTACTGCAGCGCTACAAAGAGCTGAAGGACATCATCGCCATCCTGGGTATGGATGAACTGTCAGAAGAAGACAAACTGACCGTAGCCCGTGCCCGTAAGATCGAGCGTTTCCTGTCCCAGCCGTTCTTCGTAGCAGAAGTGTTTACCGGTTCTCCGGGTAAATACGTGCCGCTGAAAGAGACCATCCGTGGTTTCCAGGGCATCCTGAAAGGCGAGTATGACGATCTGCCCGAGCAGGCGTTCTACATGGTTGGCGGTATCGACGAAGTCGTCGAGAAATCCAAGAAACTGTAAGCCTCTACTGGAGGGCCCATGGCTGAGATGATCTCCTTTCACCTGGACGTGGTGAGCGCCGAAGGAAAACTGTTTTCCGGTCGCGTGCAATCCGCTCAGGTATCAGGCTCCGAAGGTGAGTTGGGTCTCCGCCACGGTCATGCTCCGTTGCTGACTGCCATCAAGCCGGGCCTGGTCCGCTTGGTGAAGCAGAATGGAACTGAAGAGGTGCTGTACATCTCCGGCGGTATGCTGGAAGTACAACCCGAAGCCGTGACCGTGCTGGCGGACACCGCGATTCGTGCCGACGACTTGGATGAGGCGAAAGCCCAGGAAGCCAAGCGCGCAGCCGAAGAGCGGATCCACAGCTCCCATGGCGATATGGACTACGCCCAGGCCGCTACCGAGCTGGCCAAGGCGATGGCTCAACTGCGAGTCATCGATATCGTCAAAAAGAATTACCGCTAATAACGGTGATGTAAAAAGCGACCTTCGGGTCGCTTTTTTTTTGCCCGTTGGATAGACTCCGCCGAGTATTTCCTCATGTTCCAAAGGTCAATTTATGTCCCTCAACGTCGTGATCCTGGCTGCGGGTAAAGGCACCCGCATGCGCTCTTCCCTGCCCAAGGTACTGCACCCGGTTGCCAACAAACCCATGGTATCCCA
The DNA here is from genome assembly GCF_963866575.1 of Aeromonas sp. L_1B5_3. NCBI lineage: Bacteria > Pseudomonadati > Pseudomonadota > Gammaproteobacteria > Aeromonadales > Aeromonadaceae > Aeromonas > Aeromonas sp. L_1B5_3. Next base: position 12,826 of record NZ_CAWMDN010000146.1, on the reverse strand, counting down.
TGTGATCGATACCGCCCGTCAGGTCGGCGCCGAGCAGCTGCATCTGGTCTATGGCCACGGTGCCGAGCTGCTGAAAGAGCGGATCGTGGTGGCTGATGTCAACTGGGTGCTGCAAGCCCAGCAGCTGGGAACCGGTCACGCCGTCGCCCAGGCCATCCCGTTCTGGAAGGATGAGGATGACGTGCTGGTGCTCTACGGCGATACCCCGCTGATCCAGCCCGAGACCCTGCAGCGCTTGCTCGCCGCCAAAGCGGAAAACGGGATGGCTCTGCTGACCGTAGTGCTGGATAACCCCACCGGCTATGGCCGCATCGTCCGTGAAAATGGTCAGGTGGTCGGCATCGTCGAGCAGAAGGATGCCAACGCTGAACAGCTGGCGATCCGTGAGGTAAACACCGGCGTGCTGGTGGCCAATGGGGGCCAGTTGCGTCAATGGTTGTCTCGTCTCGACAACAAAAACGCCCAGGGCGAGTTCTATCTGACCGATGTGATCGCGATGGCTCACGGCGATAATTGCCCGATTGCCGCCGTTCATCCGGAGCGCGCCGCTGAAGTGGAAGGGGCTAATAATCGGGTTCAATTGGCCCAACTTGAGCGCAGCTATCAGCAGATGCAGGCCGAGAAACTGATGATTGCAGGTGCAACCATGATCGACCCTGCACGCTTTGATTTGCGTGGGGTTTTGGAAATTGGTGAAGAGGTCGTTATTGATGCAAACGTCATCATTGAGGGCAAGGTGACTCTCGGCAATCACGTTCGTATCGGAGCCGGTTGCGTACTGAAAGATTGCGTCATTGGCGATCACACCGAGGTGAAACCCTACTCGGTTATCGAGGGGGCACAGGTGGCAGATCAGTGCTCAGTGGGTCCGTTTACCCGCTTGCGTCCGGGGGCGGTTCTGGAGCAGGATGCGCACGTTGGCAACTTCGTCGAGATGAAGAAGGCCCGTCTTGGGGTTGGTTCCAAGTGCGGTCATCTGACCTATCTGGGTGATGCCGAGATCGGTGCCGGGGTGAACATCGGTGCCGGTACCATCACCTGCAACTACGACGGGGTCAACAAATTCCAGACCATCATCGAGGACGATGTGTTCGTCGGTTCTGATACCCAACTGGTAGCGCCTGTTCGCATCGGCAAGGGGGCCACCCTGGGTGCCGGCTCTACTATTACCAAGGACGTGGGTGAAAATGAACTCGTGATAACCCGGGTACCCCAGCGTCACATCAAAAACTGGGCTCGCCCGGTCAAGAAGAAGTGATGCCCGATCAATGAAATGCAAACCGGCGCCTGATGGCGCCGGTTTTGTTTTCATTTCTCCTGCCCGCTGGCGGGGGGCGTCGGGACATTCCCCATCACCTGATACCAGTCGAGCTTGCGGGTCAGCAGCATGATCAGCGCCAGGGTGGCGAACAGCAGCAGGGCGCCGAGCAGCAGAGCTATCTCTTCGGCCTGCAGCAGGCTGTAGAGAATTGCATAGACCAGCCCGAGCAGCGCAGCAAAGCCGATCCCCTGCTTCCGGCCGCCCAGCACATGGCTGAGGTAGAAGCCGTTGAGCAGCACGCTGGCCAGCGCGGCCACCAGATAGGCCCAGCCAAAGCCGAGGTGTTCAGTCAGGGCCAGTAGCACCAGATAGAAGATGGCCAGCCCCATGCCTACCAGCGCGTACTGGATCGGGTGAACCCGCAGCCCCTTGAGCAGCTCGAACATGAAGAAGCTGATAAAGGTGAGACCGATGAAGAGCAGGGCATATTTGGCCGCCCGTTCGTTGAGCTGATAGTGATCCACCGGTTGCACCAGACTGACGCTGAAAGTGGGCAGTTCTCCCTCCCCGCCGTTCATCGCCCGGTTGAAGCGGCTCTCCATGTCGGTGGCGAACCAGCTGGTCTGCCAGCTGGCGCTGAACCCCTCCTGATTGAGGCTGCGACTGGCCGGCAGGAAGTCGCCGATAAAGTTGGGGTGGGGCCAGTTGCCGGCCAGCTGCAACTTGCTCTCCCGGCCGAGCGGTACCACTTCCAGTTCGTTCATCCCCTGCAGATTGAGCTCCAGATGGAAGGTGCCATCCTGCTGCGGCAGGCTGTCGAGAGGAGCATGGATCCCGGCCAGGGTGCTGCCGAGGCGGGCCCCCGGGGCAAAGGGGGTGCGCTGCTTACCGAGCTGCAACTCGGGCACGCTGTTGATGCCGCGGGCATCGGAGAGCACCAGACTCAGGTAGGGTTTGCCTGCCACCAGCTCATCATCCCCGGCGAGCGGCGTGCTCTCTTGTAGTTGAGCCGCTGTCGGCAAACGGCCGGAGAGGGAGAGCCGGGTCTGATAGACCTGCGCCTGATAGATGCCGAGCTTGCGCGGGGTCACCTCCATGGTGGCCTGCACGTCGAGCTGTTCCGGCAACAGGTAGCGATAGGTCTGCTCCTGACGGACGAAGCGCTTGCCATCCTGCTCGACCGTCACCGAACGGGTATAGGGCTGCACGATAACCGGCCCCATCAGCCGTTGCGGGCCACTGCTGCTGGCCATGATGCTCTGGATCGCCTGATTGCGGTAAATCTGCCGCTCCCGGTTCAGCTCCATGATGGATTGCACTGGTACCATCAGCAGCAGGCTGAGCAACAGCAGCAGAAAGATTTTGTGGCTGAATATCTGTTTGACCATGACACGTCTCCTTGTTCTGTGGAGCGAGTCTGTCAGTCCGGCGTGAAGTGGTGATGGGCTTGTGTGAAGTGGCGGTGAACTGCTGCTAAACGGCGCCATCAGGCGCCGTCGGATTGTTCAGGGGCGGGAGCGCACCAGCCGGGCGGCTTGCGCGAAGCGATCGGTATGGCCATCGATCACTCCGTGTATAAAGTCGATGTAGTAGACCAGTTCCGGCATCTCCTCGATGGTGCTGGATGTCCAGTAGGGAGCGGCATTTTCCCCGTTGTCATGGATGTCCGGAAAGAAGTTGGGGTCTGTCATCGGCGCCCGGCAATTTTCGTCGAGCAGTGTGAAGAGCTCCTCGATGGTGGGGAGACGCCACCCCTCGCCAAGGCGGGCCGCTTCATCCTTGGCTTCAAGCAGCGTCAGCAGGGCCGGTGTGCCCACGCACCCTTTCCCCTCCTGCCACTCGCTGCCCAGGCTGCACGCCTGCCATTCGAGCTGGTTGAGCCGATCATGGATGACGCCCCCTTGCCGACTCAGGCGATCGGAGAGGTCGCAGGCGGCCAGCGCCATGCTGGCCGGAAGCCAGAGCAGCCACAGGAATAATTTCATTTTTGTCTCTTGTGCGGATGGCGGTCAGCCCGGTGTCGGCGAGCTGACCCTGATGATCGGAGCGGGCTGCGAAGCTTTGGCCTCCAGCCCTGTCGTCAGGTTATGTGGGGGATCAGAGCTTCTTGAGTTGCGCCGGCAGGGCGGCCAGCACCTCTTCTTTCGCCTTGATCGAGGCGAATTGCTTGCCCGGTTTCTGCACCACGGTATGGACGAAAATGAGCTGCTTGCCCGGTTTGCTGGCCCAGCCGACGAACCAGCCGATCTGCTGATCGCGGTTGAGGCTGCCATCCAGCTTCTTCGGGTAGCCCATGCCGGTCTTGCCGTGGATCTGCCAGCCGTCGATCTCGCTCACCTTGAGGATATTGGCGGTGTATTGCAGGGTCTGCGCCGAGACCGGCAGCTTGCCGCTCACCATCTTCCCGAGGAAGCGAGCCTGCTCCTCCGGACTGATGGCGAGGCTGGAGCTGAGCCAGGCCTGGGTCAGGCCGTCATGCTTGCCCGGATTGCCAGAGAGATCCCGGTTGCCGTAGTCGAAGCGGTCGACGTATTGCTGGAAGCGCTCCATCCCCAGCCACTCGGTGATCTGCTGGGAGAACCAGACCACCGAGTAGGTTTCCCAGCGGCGCGGGGTAGTGGTTTCGCGCCAGGCGGGCAGCCAGCCGTCATAGCTCGGCTTGTAGGGCAGCGCCGGATGCTCTTCATCCACCAGAAAGCCACTGTCATAACCCATCAGTGCCAGCGGGATCTTGAAGGTGGATGCGGGCGGCAGCTGGCTGGAGCAGTCCCCTTCACTGGAGAGGGTCTGACCGTTGCCGTCGGCATAGAGAAAACAGCCGCTGGCGGCAGAGGCCGGCACTGCGCAGAGTAGACCGGTAGCCAGCAGGCCGGAAAGAAGCAGGCGAGACATGGGGCGATTCCTTGGGTTGATAAGTGAAAGAGCGGCAGGATAGCGCCGCTCTGTGTGGTGAATGTGAAGTGGCCGTTGCTAGATGAGCGGCAGCCAGAGTTCGGCGATGGCGCCACCTTCCGGTCGGTTGGCGAGGGTCAGACGGCCGCCATGCTGGTGGGCCACCTCATGGGCGAAACTGAGCCCGAGACCGCTGCTCTTGCCTTTGTCCGGGCGTGGCAGGGAGTAGAAGCGCTCGAAGATCCGTGGCAATGCGTAGTCGGGAATGCCGGGGCCGCTGTCGGTGACCCGAAAACAGTAGCCATCCTCCTGCTGGGTACCGCTGAGAGTGACGCTGGCGCCTGCCGGTGAAAAGTCGATGGCGTTGTCCAGCAGGTTGCCGATGGCCTGCTCCACCAGCAGCGGGTCCCATTTTTGTTTCGGCGCGCTGGCCAGCTCAGCCACCAGCGCTACCTGCCGGCGCTGGGCGATAATCTGGCGGGCATCGAGCGCCCGCTTGCCGAGCCCGGCCGGCTCTACCGCTTGCCGATCCAGCCCCTGCCCCGACTCCAGCCGTGCCAGCTGCAGCATTCGCTCGATCAGCTGCTGCATGCGGGCACTCTCCTGATTAATATTGCCGATAAAGCGCCTGGCCACCTCGGGGGGCGGCGTTTCGGCCAGGATCTCCCCTGCCCCGCGAATGGCCGCCAGTGGGCTCTTCAGCTCGTGGGTCAGGCTGTGGACATAGCCCTCGATATAGCTCTTGCCATCGAGCTGGTGGCGCATGGTTTCGAGGGCGTGGCCGAGCCGATCCAGTTCGACGGTGTGCAGTTGCGGCAGTGGTGCCGCCTCCCCCTTGCTGACAGATTCGGCATAGTGCACCAGTTTGCCGATGGAGCGGTTGAGCCACCAAACCAGCAGACTGCCGATCAATAGCGAGATGAACAGCATCTGGCCGGCGGCCTGCAGCAGTTCCCGTTCACCCCGCTCGATGGCGGGCATCAGGGTGCGATTGGGTTTGGCGACGGTGAGGGAGCCGATGATCTCTGTCCCCTCCCGCAGCGGTGCCGCCACATACATGGTCGAGCTGGCGGCATCGTCGGGATCGGTGCGGGTGCTGCGGGCGCCATACTGGCCGCGCAGGGTGCGGTAGACATCGTTCCAGCGGGAATAATCCTTGCCCAGATCCGTGCCGTCGGAGTCGTAAATCACCATCCCCTGACGATCCGTCACATAGATGCGGTACTCCGCCTGCTGTTTGAGGTGGCCGTCGATCATCGCATTGATGGGATTCTGGTTGAGACGGGCGAAGGCGCTGGCCAGCCGCCCGTTCATCATATTGCCCTCTTGCAGATCATCGAGGGCGAGCGGCGCCAGCAGCTGGGTCATGTCGACCAGAGTATCCTCGGTGGCGCTGCGCACTCCGGGTTTGATCTCCTCGACGAAGATCTCCAGCACGAACCAGGCGGCCAGCGCGAAGATCAGCAGCAGGCCGCACAGCAGTTGCAACCCGAGTCTCATGCCAGCTCCAGGCTATAGCCCAGCCCGCGATGGGTGAGGATCAGGTTGGCTTCGGGATCATGCTCGCGCAGCTTGGCGCGGATGGTCTTGATATGGGTATCGACGGTGCGATCCAGACTCTCTTCGGCATCCTGCCACACCAGATCCATCAGCTGCTGGCGGGAGTAGACCCGGCCCGGCGCCTGCATCAGGGTCTTGAGCAGCAGATATTCGTAACGGGTGAGGGCCAGCGGTTGACCGCGAAAGTGAATACGGGCTCGCTCCTCATCCAGTGCCAGTAATGGGGCTGGCTGGGCCGAGGGCTGGCTGCGGCGCAGGATGACCCGCACCCGGGCACACACCTCCCGTGGCGAGAAGGGTTTGGCCACATAGTCGTCGGCGCCAATCTCCAGCCCGATCAGCCGATCAATCTCCTCGCTGCGGGCAGTGAGGAACATCAGGGGAGTGTCGGTCAGCGTTCTGACCTGCTTGCAGAGCTCGAAGCCGCTGATGTCGGGCAGCCCCACATCGAGGATCAGAAAGTCGGGCCGGCTCTGGGCCAACCGGCTCAGCAGCTGTTGGCCCAGAGTGAACCACTCCACCTCGAAGCCATCGGTCTGCAGGGCATAAATCAGGGTATCGGCGATGCTGGCCTCATCTTCCACCAGCCAGATAACTCTCTTTTGCATGGCATCCTCGTCGCAAATCGGCTCCTCATTCTGGCATTGAAGCAAAACGGATCCTATTTGCTGTTTTATTTTTCCAAAAAAGGCGCTAACATTTCGATGTTCTTTCGAATCGAAACTTAAAAATGACCAAACGTAATACTCAGCAGCGCCGTCACACCATAGTCACCCTGGTACAAGAGCAGGGGGAAGTGAGCGTCGATGCCCTCGCCAAACACTTTTCTACCTCTGAAGTGACCATCCGTAAAGATCTGGCCGTGCTGGAGACCGGTGGTCTGCTGCTGCGTCGCTACGGTGGCGCCGTCCCCCTCCCCTCCGAGATGGTGGTGGAGTCGAACCCCGAACAAGTTTCGAATCGAAAGTTAGCCATTGCCCGTGCGGCAGCCGGACGGCTGCGTGATCACAACCGCGTCATCATCGACAGCGGCAGCACCACCAGCGCCATGATCCCGCTGCTTGGCAACAAGCGCGGCCTCATCGTGATGACCAACTCCCTCAACGTGGCGGGTGCTCTGCGCGAGCTGGAGAACGAACCCACCCTGCTGATGACCGGCGGTACCTGGGATCCCCACTCCGAATCCTTTCAGGGGCAGGTGGCGGAACAGGTGCTGCGCTCCTACGACTTCGACCAGCTCTTTATCGGGGCTGACGGCATAGACCCGGATCGCGGTACCACCACCTTCAACGAGCTGGTGGGCTTGTCGCGCGTCATGGCCGAGGTGTCGCGGGAGGTCATTGTGATGGTCGAATCGGAAAAGATCGGCCGCAAGATCCCCAATCTCGAACTTCCCTGGTCGAGCATCCATACCCTGGTGACCGACGAGGGACTGGCCAGCGAGGCCAGAGAACAGATTCAAGCCCAAGGGGTGACGCTTATCTGTGCCCCGGTCACTTGCTGACATCGAGCTCTGAACCATCCAACCGAATTTACGATTTGCATCTCAAGGAGAAGTGTATGTGTGGCATCGTCGGGGCTGTAGCCCAACGTGATGTGGCTGAAATTCTGGTAGAGGGGCTGCGCCGCCTCGAGTACCGCGGTTACGACTCGGCCGGTGTGGCGGTGTTCAGCGCCAGCCAGCCGCTGCAGCGGGTACGCCGTCTGGGCAAGGTGGCCGAGCTGGCCAAGGCGCTCGACGAGCAGTCCGTCCACGGTGGTACCGGCATCGCCCACACTCGCTGGGCAACCCATGGCGAGCCCTCCGAGCGCAATGCCCACCCCCATGTCTCCGACCATATCGTGGTGGTGCACAACGGCATCATCGAGAACCACGAAGAGCTGCGTGAAACCCTCAAGGGGCTGGGCTACGAGTTCAACTCAGATACCGATACCGAGGTGATCGCCCATCTGGTGCACCACGAGCTGAAATCCGCCGACTCCCTGCTGGCTGCCATGCAAAAGGCGGTGAAGCAGCTGCGCGGTGCTTACGGTACCGTGGTGATGGATAGCCGCGACGACAGCCGTGTGGTCGTTGCCCGCTCCGGCTCACCGCTGGTGATTGGCCGCGGTATCGGCGAGAACTTTATCGCTTCCGACCAGCTGGCCCTGCTGCCGGTAACCCGTCGCTTCATCTTCCTGGAAGAGGGTGATGTGGCCGAAGTGACTCGCCGCGACGTGCGCATTTTCGACGTAAGCGGCAATCCGGTTGAGCGTGAGGAGAAAGAGTCCGATATCTCCCACGATGCCGGTGACAAGGGCGAATATCGCCACTATATGCTCAAGGAGATCCACGAGCAGCCCAAGGCGATTACCAACACTCTTGAAGGGCGTCTGGGCAGCGATCACGTGGTGGTCGAATCGTTCGGCAACGGCGCGCGCACCATCTTCGAAAAGGTGGAGCATGTACAGATCGTTGCTTGCGGTACCTCCTACCACTCCGGCATGGTTGCCCGCTACTGGTTTGAAGAGATCGCCGGCGTCTCCTGCGACGTGGAGATCGCCTCCGAATTCCGCTACCGCAAATCCGTGGTGCGCCCCAACAGCCTGCTGATCACCCTCTCCCAGAGCGGTGAGACTGCCGATACCCTGGCCGCCCTGCGTCTGGCCAAAGAGTCCGGCTATATGAGCTCGCTGGCTATCTGCAACGTACCGGGCTCCTCGCTGGTGCGTGAATCGGCGCTGGCCTTTATGACCCGTGCCGGTGCCGAAATCGGCGTTGCCTCCACCAAGGCATTCACCACCCAGCTGGCTGGCCTGCTGATGCTGGTGGCATCTGTCGGTCACTGCCGCGGCAACCTGAGTGCGGCTGCCGAAGCCGAGCTGGTCAAGGCGCTCCACGCCCTGCCCCAGCGCATTAAAGAGAGCCTGGCGCTGGCCAAGCAGATCGAGACGCTGGCCGAAGAGTTTGCCGACAAGCAGCACAGCCTGTTCCTCGGCCGTGGCAGTCAGTACCCCATCGCCATGGAAGGGGCGCTCAAGCTTAAAGAGATCTCCTATATCCACGCCGAAGCCTATGCCGCTGGCGAGCTGAAGCACGGCCCGCTGGCGCTGATCGATGCCGAGATGCCCATCATTGTGGTGGCGCCGAACAACGATCTGCTGGAGAAGCTGAAGTCCAACGTGGAAGAGGTGCGCGCCCGTGGCGGTATCCTCTACGTCTTCGCCGATGCCGATACCGGCTTCAAGAGCGACGAGACCATGCGGGTCATGAACCTCAACCATGTGGAAGAGGTGATCGCCCCCATCGTCTATACCGTGCCGTTGCAGCTGCTCTCCTACCACGTTGCCCTTATCAAGGGCACCGACGTGGATCAGCCGCGCAACCTGGCAAAATCGGTGACGGTCGAGTAAGTCGCTGTCAGAGATAAAAAAAGAGCCGCAATTGCGGCTCTTTTTGTTGCTGCTCCCAGCTCAGGAGAGGCGCAAGTTGGTGATGGTCACCTCGTCTAGAGAGGGCACTATAATGCCGCTGGTGATCCCCTTGGCGATGGCCTGACTGCGGTTCTTCGAGTCGGTCTTGTTGGTCACCTGATTGAGATGGAAGTTCACCGTCCGTTCGCTGATGCCGAGGATGGTGGCGATCTCCCAGGAGGTTTTGCCCTCGCTGGCCCAGAACAGGCACTCCTTCTCCCGATCCGACAGCTCGGTCAGGTATCTCATCAAATCGGGGCGGCTCTTGATCAGCTGCAGCGCCGAGTTGAAGATGTAGCTGGCGCAAAACGACAGCAGGGGAACGTTTTCAAACATCAGATCGGTGTTGGATTTGTCCTTGGTGATGAATGAGAGGATTCCGTGCTCCCCCTGCGGGGTGTGGAGCGGGAAGGATACGCCGTTGCGCACCCCGAAATCGGCAGCCAGATTCATCACGTCGCGGCTGGCGCTGGGCAGCCAGGGCGAGTCGCAGTCGAGTTTGTTCCAGAAGATCGGCTGCGTCTGTTTCAGCCCCAGATAGACCACCGGATCCTGGGTCAGATACTGGTTTTCGCTGTAGGCATCGAACCAGCTGGTCGGACAGTTGTTGAACAGTGCCACGTGGGATTTTTGCATGCTGATGGGGAAAATAATCAGCAGCCGGAAGTAATCAAAGCCCATTTGATGACTAAAGCGCTCCAGCAGCTGCTGGATATCGCTGGTTTTTGTTGCCTTGGTGAACTTGTCGATGTGTTCCCAGATAGCATCGTTGAGCATGACTTTCTCCTTTTTCGATCTCTATCACACTGATCGAAAAGATTTTTCTCGTTATTTATGTTTTTTTGAGATGGCACTCGATGCCATTTATCCGTGCGTGTCTAAAAATTATCCTGTTTTTGTGCATAAAGGCCAAGAAAATCCTCTCGTTGCCAGCCTGCACTCCATTTGAGATAATGATAATAGTTATCATTAATAAGACGTGATTCCATGAACAAGTTATGGGGTGTGGCACTGTTGCCACTGTCAGTCCACTTTGCTGCGGTCGGTGACGAGCTGGTTGCTCCCGCCCTCAAGAACAGCATAGCCGCCGGGAAAGCTTCCCAGCAGCGGGTGGAAAAAGCCGCCGATGCCGCCGTTGCCGCACGACTGGAGCTGCAAAATGCCCAGCTTCAACTGCGTGACCTCGAAGCCTACAACCGCTACATGCAATCTCTGGTGGCCGATCAGCAAAATGAGCTGGGCAAATTGAGCCAGCAGCTGGAGGCGGTGCAAGAGACCCGTCAGGGATTGATCCCGCTGATGCTGCAGATGCAGGCCGATCTGGAACAGCTGGTGCAAAACGACATCCCGCTGCGCAAGGAAGATCGTCTGGAGCGGGTTGAACAGTTGAAAGCGACCCTTGCCCGCGCAGACGTTAGCGAGGCGGAGAAATTCCGCCAGTTGTTGCAGGCCTATCAGATTGAAGCCGAGTACGGCAGTCGGATGGATAACTATTCCGCCGAGCTGGAGCTGGATGGTGCACCGCGTCGGGTTGATGTGCTGGCGCTGGGTCGGATCTCCCTGCTGGCGATGACTGCTGATCGCAGTCAGGCATGGCGCTGGTCTGCCGAGGCGAAGCAGTGGCAAGCCCTCGATAGCAAGTGGCTCTCCCCCATCGCCGAGGCGATGGATGTGGCCGCCGACAAGAAAGTTCCCCAGTTGCTCAATGTCCCCCTCTCTGTCAGCCGCAGTCAGGAGGCCCAATCATGAGAGTCACCATGAAGTGGTTCCCCCTCCTTATTGCCCTCTCCTGCGGTGCCAACGCCGCTGTCGCCAATGATGAGTGGCAACAGCAAGAACAGGTTCGCGAACAGCAGGCTCAACAAGATCTGGCATCTGTTTCCAAAGAGCTGAACAGTGCCCGCGCCAAATTGGCCGAGGCCCAGCGCCTGAGCAAGGAGCTGGCCGGCAAGTTTGCCAGCAACGAGAAGCAGCTGACTGAGCTGAACGCCCGGTGGGAGCAAGCCTCCGGCGACATGAACGAGATCTTCGCTGTCACCCGTCAGGGCGCCAGCGATGCGGTCAAGCTGCTTAGCGAATCCGCCGTCGAGGGCCAGTACCCGGAGCGTCTCGCTCCGCTGAAAGCCATGGCACAGGATAAACAGGTGCCGGATCGCGCCGCCCTCGCCCTGCTGCCCGCCACGCTGCTGCAGGAGATCCGCGAATCTGGCCGGATTGCCCGGTTCAACGGCAAGGTGCTCGATGCCCAGGGGGCTGCCAGCGAGCAGTCGCTGACCCGGGTTGGCAGTTTTGCCCTGCTGGGGAGCGAAGGCCTCTTGCAACCGACCGCCGAAGGCTTGAGTCCGGTACTGGGTCTGCCCGGCAGCGTGCTCTCTGCCGTTGCAGCTTATCAGGGTCAGGAAGGGGAAACGCTGCCGCTGGATCCTTCTCATGGCACTCTGCTGGCGATGCTGGCACAGGCGCCCACCTTCTGGCAGCAGGTACAGCAAGGTGGTCAGGTCGGCGCCATTATCGTGCTGCTGGCTGCCATCGGTCTGGGAATTGCGGCGGCACGACTGTGGAGCCTCTCCCGTGAACTGGGTCGGGTTCGTCGCCAGCTCAAGAGCGGCGAGTATCACGCCGACAACGCCCTCGGTCGGGTGCTGACGGTGGCGGACAAACACCCCGAGCTGAGCATGGAGACCCTCGAGCTGCGTCTTGATGAGGCGATCCTGCAAGAGACTCCTCGCATGGAGCGCGGCATCGGTATGGTCAAGGTGATCGCGGCCATCGCCCCCATGCTGGGTCTGCTCGGTACCGTGACCGGGATGATCGGCACCTTCCAGGCCATCACCCAGTTTGGTACCGGCGATCCCAAGATCATGGCGGGCGGCATCTCCATGGCGCTGGTCACCACGGTACAGGGTCTGGTAGCTGCCATTCCGCTGATCCTGGCCCACAGCCTGCTGCAATCTCGTTTCACCGAGCTCTCCAATGTGCTGGAGCAGCAGGTGGCCGGCATTCTGGCCGAGCGCGCCGAGAGCAATAACGGCGGGATGGAGCGAGCAGCATGATGCTCGACATCTGGCAACAGCTGCAGAGCTTCATGGGCCGTGGCGGTCCGGTGCTCTGGGTCATTCTAGCCCTGCTGGTGCTGATGTGGATTTTGATGATCGAGCGGCTGCTCTACCTCAATCTGGGGTTCGGCCCCTTGCAGCAACAGCTGCTCGGCCGCTGGCAGGCTCGCCGCGAGCGCCATAGCTGGCACGCCCGGGCGATCCGCAGCCGCTGGCTGGCCGAGGCCGAGCTTGAGCTCAACCGTCATCTGATCTTCATCCGCACTCTGGTGGTGCTCTGCCCCATGCTGGGGTTGCTGGGCACTGTGACCGGCATGATCGGCGTATTCGATGCGTTGGCCGCGGCCAACCGCTTTAACCCTGAGAGCATGGCGGGCGGGATCTCCCGCGCCACCATCCCCACCATGGCAGGCATGGTGGTGGCACTCTCCGGCGTGTTGTTACTCAGTCGGCTCGAGAGTCAGGCCAAGCGTGCGCTGGCCAAGACCCGGGACGGCCTGCGAGAAGAGAAGGTAATGCAATGAGACGGCAATCCAAACGCCAGCGTGACGAAGTGCAGATCGACATGACCCCCATGCTGGATATCGTGTTCATCATGCTGATC
>NZ_CAWMDN010000145.1:0-15851 GCF_963866575.1 Aeromonas sp. L_1B5_3 | reverse complement strand
TTCGGAACAGCTATTTAGCAGGCTGAGTTTGCGACGTGCTACTTTCTCGTTGGTGGTCATACGGTGACTCCGGATAACACGGTAGGGGTACCGTTTTGTTATCCGGTTTGAAGCCGTATGACCACTCCCTTTTGTGGGCAACTGTCAGGTGAATACCATCTCCATATATGCGCACTTATGGATATTTTTGTTAGTCAACGTACTTTAAAAATAGGTTGAATAGGCTCACCGTCAAGATTTTTTTCTATTGTCATTTTACTATCATGATCTATCAGCGCAGGTAGTATTTCAGTGTATATTTTCAATATGTTATTGATATCCGAGTAGGTATGAGAGTAGTTGAGGTTATGACTTCCTAGTGTCAGGATACCTCGCTTACATAACTCTTGCATCAGATAGCTTTTCAATAACCAACTTGAGTGATTGTGAGAGTCAGAGATTAACAGAAAACACCATGTAGGGTGTCCTGCAGTTTTTATCCATTCTGGTGCTTTTATATCAGTTAATATGGTGTTCAAGCCGTCAAGGAGAAATTGTCCTCGTTCCGTTAGGCAAGCAGGTATATCGTAATGACGCATTTTTTTGATGACGGCCTTAGCCGCAGCTAAAGCAATAACATCGCCGCCAAAAGTTCCTGAGAAAAAAATGTCTTCCATACGCTTCATATACTTCTTACGCCCGACGACGGCAGATATCGGGAATCCATTAGCCATCCCCTTGCCAAAAGCTGCAAGGTCTGGCGTTACTCCGAATAGAGTTTGTGCCCCTCCAAGATGATTTCGAAAGCCGGTAATGGTCTCATCAAAGATAAGAAGCGTACCATGTTCATCACAGAGCTGACGTAGACCGGGTAGAAAATCCGGGGTTGGCCAGGCTACATTCATCGGTTCCAGAATGACGGCGGCAAACTCGCCCGGGTGAGCTTCCAGCAGACGCTGCAGCGAGGCAAGATCGTTGTAGTCAAATCTGTGCGTCAACTCTCTCACGCACTCGGGGACCCCCAAATGGCGGGTGGTTGACCCTATATACCAGTCTTGCCAGCCGTGGTAGCCACAAACGGCTACCCGCTCGCGGCCTGTGACCGCACGGGAGAGCCTGATACAGGCTGAGGTGGCATCAGTCCCGTTTTTGCCAAAACGAACCATTTCGGCGCAGGGGATGAGTTCAATGAGCTGTTCCGCGACCTCGGTTTCCAGCCGGTGGGGAAGGGAGAATATCGAGCCAAGATTGAGTTGCTCTATTACCGCTTCATTCACATCCGGATCGCAATATCCAAGACTGATGGCCAGTAGGCCGCTGGCGAAATCAAGATACTCGTTGCCATCTACATCCCAAACATGTGCACCTTTGCCGCGCTCGATAAAGAGTGGGGCGGCGCCATAGGGAAAACAGAGGCGGCTTTTGGAGAAGGTCTGGGAGCCAAGAGGAATGCTCTGTTCCGCCCGAACCGAGAGAGCCAGTGAATGTTGATAACGTGAGGTCATATGTGATTCTCCTTGGCTAGTGAATTAGCCAATCCTTCGTTGCGTTGGTGCCGGGTATTCAGTGTTGCCAGCTCCGGCTGCTGCGCCAGCAGGTCGAGGATATCGTCGGTCGTAAAGGTTGGGTTGGTAGGATAGAGAGCCTGATAAATGCGCTCCACCAGCTCAAAATCGGCAGGCTCATCGACAGTCCAGCGCAGGTGGGCCAGCGAAGGCGAGCGCTGCAGTTCGCCGATGGAAAACTGCTCGGGATGACAGCGAACGTAATAGGTGACATGTTCCCGCTCGGTCTGCGTGGTGGCTTTTTCCTGCAAGGTTGCCAGAGTCGCACCAGTCATGATCTCGGCATCCAGCCCATCCGGATAACTGGGATTGCCGCAGTTGCTGCTGTAGTCGAACTTGCCCGAGAGATGGAGGGCTATCAGCTCGTCTATTACCATTGGGTCTGCCAGTGGGCAGTCAGCTGTGAGGCGCACAACATGGGTCGGACTGTAGGGTTGGGCCGCCAGATAGAAACGCAGCAATACATCGTCAAGAGGACCGCAGAAACAGGGGATATGCAACTTTTCGCACAGTTCGGCAATGGCACGATCTTCTGGCTTATTGCTGGTGGCAACCAGCAGCTTGTCCAGCAGCTTGCTCTGTTGCAGCCGTTCAATCTGCCTTGCCAGCATGGGGGCGCCAAGCAGTTCTTTCAGTACCTTGTTGGGAAGGCGGGAAGAACTGGTTCTGGCTTGCAGAATACCTAGGATCATTGTGTTCTCCAGAGTCCGGGGTTGATAAGTTCCTGTTCCATAGACGCCAAATGGGCGATATCGGACTCGTAGCACTCGTGCTGCGCTTGACTGGCCGCAATGATAGCGGCCAGCTCTTGGGCATGACAAACACCGACAACAAAGCGGCTTACCTGTGGTAGGGCCGTCATGATGGAGAGGGCTCTGCCAAGCGGGGCCATCGAGGGATGCCAATGGTCAAACCGTTCAAGTGCGGTAGCGAAACGCTGGAAATAGTCAGGTCTCTGTGCTGGCTGCATCAACAACAGTCCTTGCAAAAAGAGCGAGCGAACATGGATTTCACATCCCATATCTACCAGTTTGTCGAGCCATCCAGTACGTAAAAAGCGTTGATCGAGCAAATTGGCAGGTAATTGCACCAGTTCCAGAGGATAGCCAGCTGCGCTCCAGGCATCGAGCTCCTCTGGGAAGTAGACGGAGAGCCCGAGTTTTCCGATCGAGCCCTGTTGCTGCAAATCGGTGAGCAACTCGAACATGACAGGTGAGGCATCCTGGCTGCGGTGCAGCAGCAAGCCATCGAGCCGCTTTCGCCCCAGCAAATGCAAACTGTTGTTGACTGCGACCTTAACATCGGACAGCGGTAGCCCAGGCGCCAGCTTGTCGATGAGCGTGAAACCGGTGATATCTCTTTGTCCCAGCCTCTGCTCGGCATTGCCATAGGCTTGCGCAGTATCTAGGGTATCGATACCTGCATGACGAGCCAATGCAATTATCTCGTCGAGTTCCTCATCGCAGACTTGTCCGTCGTGATTGCTGATCCCGTAATCCAGACCGAATTGCACCGTGCCTAAGGCTAACTTCATGATAATTGCTTAAGCACGTCAATGACTTCGTCTTGCTCCTGAATTGTCATTGTCGGGAATAGCGGTAAACTCAATGCTGTATCCCCATAAATGATTGCCCCAGGATAATTAGTGGGAATCTGACCCAATGCTTTATAGTAAGGTTGGTTGGGAATTGGCTGATAATGGAGGTTTGCCATTATGCCTTTATCACGCAGACCTTGTAGTAAAGCATTACGTCCTTGTTCAACACGCACAACATAAAGATGAAATGCATGGTAAACATTAGATGTTTGTAATAGAGGTGATATTCCTAAGCCATCTAGTTTTTGGTTGTAATAATCTGCCTTTTGGCGTCTTGTAGAAATATAAGAATCAAGACGTTTGAGTTGGCTAATACCCAAGGTAGCTTGTATGTCTGTCAAACGATAATTATAGCCTAGCTCGTGCTGTTCGTAATGCCAGTCGCCAGGTGAATCCGCATTGAAATCTGCGCTATCACGAGTAATACCGTGTCCCCGGTATAATTGAAGGCGTTTGGCAAATTCTGGATGGCGAGTAGTTATTGCTCCCCCTTCACCTGTAGTAATAGCTTTTACAGGATGAAAGCTAAATACAGTCATATCACTATATCGACACTCACCAATTTTACTATCGAGATAGCTAGCTCCCAGTGCATGGCAGGCATCCTCAATTAGAGTAATATCATACTGCTTGCAGATAGAATGAATTTCAAAAAGTTCACAAGGTTGACCTGCCAAATGAACAATTATCAATACGTTCGGACGCCGTTTAGTCCAAGCAAGTTTATCTCTCAATGCTTGAATTGAAATATTGCCTGTTTCTGGGTCAATATCTACAAAATCAACCTCAGCACCACAATAACGAGCACAGTTAGCTGATGCAACAAAGCTGATAGCAGAGACCCAGACCAGAGAAGTATGGTTAACATCTGCAGCCAAGCATGCCAAGTGGAGTGCTGCAGTTCCATTGCTACACACAACTGCATATGGTACTGCGCAATAATGAGCAAGCGCATGCTCAAACGCAGGTACTTGGGGCCCTTGAGTCAAAAAATCGGACTGTAGCGTATCCAATACTGCTTCAACGTCATCCGATGTGATTTGTTGTCTCCCGTACGGGATCATAGTGTCAGTACCTCAGCGTTTACCTGACTTATATCCTCTATCGACAAAAAATGAGGATTATTTAGAGAATTGTATTCAAAATCTGAAGCGACCAGTTTGGCTGTTTCACCCATAGCATTAATGCTGAAATCATTGTTACGGCTATTGAAGCTGATGCTGGGAGCTATCACGTAGTAGTCGTTGAACTCATAGGTGTGGAAGGCGTCGTCTGCCGGGCACATTACCTCGTGGAGCTTCTCCCCGGGACGAATACCAATAATCTCCTGCTTGAGCGACGGGGCCATAGCAGTAGCAAGATCGGTGATCCTGACCGACGGTATTTTAGGTACGAACAACTCTCCGCCGCGCATGCGCTTGAAATTGTTCAGTACAAAATCAACCCCTTGCTGCAGAGTCAGCCAAAAACGCGTCATCTCTGGATGAGTGATAGGAAGCGTATTGGCGCCGCTCTTGATCAGATTGTCGAAGAAGGGGACGACCGAGCCCCGTGAGCCGACGACGTTGCCATAACGCACGACCGAGAAGATGGTTGGATTCTTGCCAGCCATATTGTTGGCGGCGACAAAGAGCTTGTCAGAACAGAGCTTGGTGGCACCGTAAAGGTTGATTGGGTTGGCGGCTTTGTCTGTTGATAATGCGATAACCTTCTGGACACCATTGTTGAGTGCAGCCTTGATGACGTTCTCGGCCCCCCCAACGTTGGTCTTGATGCACTCCATCGGGTTGTATTCCGCGGCCGGTACTTGTTTGAGCGCCGCTGCGTGCACCACGAAATCGACATCGCACATCGCAGTGTCGAGGCGTTCGCCATCGCGCACATCGCCGATAAAGTAGCGCATGCAGGGGTTATTGAAACACTGTTGCATTTCAAACTGCTTGAGTTCATCACGGGAGTAGACGATCAGTCGTGCAGGCTGGTAGCGGGATAGCACGGTTGCAATAAATTTTTTGCCAAATGACCCCGTGCCACCGGTAACCAGAATTGTTTTTCCATTAAACATGATGTCATTCCATGATCAAATTAGTATCTATGTAATTCTAAAGCACTTTTTATGCCATGTGCAGCTTAATGCAAGCGATGGCAACTCAAATGGCAGTTTTTTGGCTATTTATCACCACGTTTTGAGCTAGCTTTAGCGAGAGTGTGGCATATATCCTCCACCGCATTGAGGGCTCTTGGGGTGAATCGGTGCAGCCCATCGGAGTTAACCAGCATCAGTCGGTGATGTTTCACCGCATCAAGGTTTGGCCACTGCTGCCAGTGACGCAGGGCGTCAGGATCTTGACTCCCGGCCAGGATCAGCTCGGGGTTGGCCCTGATGACCTGTTCAATATTCACCTGTGGGTAGGGCGTTCTGGCATTGCTCATGACGTTGACTCCGCCGCAGAGTTCGATGGCCTGCGCAGGCCAGGCGTTACCGCTCACGCTGGTGAGCGGCGGGTACCAGAGTTGGTAGAACACCTTGACGCCGGTTGGTTGGCCATAGCGCTGTTGCAGGGAATGCAGGCGTGCCAGATAGCGATCTGCGGCTTCGTTGGCACTCTTTTCCACCCCCAGCAATTTGCCCAGCGCCCGCATCTCTGCGGCCAGCGAGGCAAAATCGGTAGGCTCAGAGTAGAAAACCGGGACACCCAGCTGCTCCAACGGGGCCAGCATCCGTGATTGAGCCGAGTGCCAACCGAGAATGAGATCCGGCTTTTGCGCCAGCACTGCCTCGACGTTGATGCTGCGATAATTCGCCACCTTGTGCTTGGTTTTGACCTCGGGGGGATAGTCTGAGGCATCGTCGATGGCCACCAGTTTGTCGCCGGCGCCAATCTCGTAGAGCAATTCGGTCAGGTGAGGAACAACGCTCACCACCCGGGTCGGCGTGGCGGCCTGCAGGACACCGGGCAACCAGGCAAGCAGCACGCAGGGCAGCCAGATTGGCAAGCGCAACAAACTACCCATGAAATAACCCCGCTACCGTGACAACCAGCGCCACTATCAACCAGCCCCAGCCGCACCCTTGCAGAATGTTGAGCACCTTGCGCGGTGTCTCGCTATCTGGCTCAGCACCCGTACCGATGACGGGCCAGCGCTGGAGAGCCCCCTGATAGTAGCGAGGGCCACCAAGGCGGATCCGGCACTTGTCTACCAGCAGAGTGAGCAGCATCCCCATGGCGGGATAGGGCCAGAGCGCGCCACTTCGAAGCAACTGCGCAGCCTGCTTGAGACGGCTTGCCAGCAGTGGTGGCCCCAGCAGCAAAATGACGGAGGCATTGAGCCCCTGATAGAGGGCGCTGGCGGCGCGACCAAAGTGGTCGAAGGCGGGATCTTTGCGACTCCAGCTTTGATTCATCAGCTGC
Organism: Aeromonas sp. L_1B5_3; assembly: GCF_963866575.1. Classification (NCBI taxonomy): domain Bacteria; kingdom Pseudomonadati; phylum Pseudomonadota; class Gammaproteobacteria; order Aeromonadales; family Aeromonadaceae; genus Aeromonas; species Aeromonas sp. L_1B5_3. Next base: position 9,297 of record NZ_CAWMDN010000145.1, on the reverse strand, counting down.
ACCAGCCGCCAGAGCAGGGCGCCCTGTACGCCAGCCAGAGCAAATCCCAGCAGCGGGCCAGCCCATTGGCCGACCAGACGCAGGGCGCAGCTCTCCGTCACCGCTTTGGCGAGCCCCATGGCCGAGAGTTTGCCGGTCTCCCGTTTGAGCCAGGGGGCAGACTGCAATCTCGCCAGCGGTAGGGTCTCCTGCGTGGCGAGCGAGCGGGTGGCATGGGCGAGTTCGCGCAGCGGACGGGATTCGAGCATCAGCAGTAGGAACAGCAGGTCGAAGACTGGCTCGCTAAGGGCCAGATTGCGCAGCGACCAGAGCCCGGCGGCGCAGGGGAGCCAGACTACCAGCATTGCCAGCAGGCCGGCCTGCATTTGCTGGCCGGGTGAACCATCGGGTCTGTGTACCTTGTGCCCCAGCCTGGTCAGCAGGGGCGTGACGGCCGAAAGACGCAGATGGGATGGCCACGGGATCACCGCCTCCAGCAGGGCAGCCCCCACCAGAATGGCCGCCGTCGTCGAGAGGAGGGCGTCGGCCATCAAGTCAAGCGAGCCGGTCTCGATCACAGTTTGCCGAGCATCTTGATAATCACTTCGGCGGAGTGCTTGCCGGCCACTTCGATGAAGGCATCGAAGGATTCAACCTGTTCCTTGCCGGCGATATCGGACATGGCGCGCACCACCAGATAGGGCACTTTGAACATGTGGCACACCTGACCGATGGCGGCACCTTCCATCTCGACCGCCAGCATCTGCGGGAAGTCGGCGCGAGCCTTGGCGATTGCGTCCGGTTTGCACATGAACTGATCGCCGGTACAGATAAGACCGATCTTGGTCTGGTGCTTGCCCTGCTCGGCGATGCAATCCTGAGCGACCGCGATGAGCTTCTCGTCGCAGGGGAAGGCGGCGGGTTGCTGTGCCATCTGGCCCATCTCGTAACCAAAGGCGGTCACGTCGACATCGTGGAAACGCATCTCGCTGGCGATCACCACATCACCGATATGAAGGTCCTGGGCAAAGCCGCCCGCAGAGCCGGTATTGATGACGCAGTCGGGGGCAAACTTTTCCAGCAGCAGGCTGGTGGCCACGCTGGCGGCGACCTTACCGATGCCGGAGCGGGTCAGGATCACCTCTTTGCCTGCCAGCTCCCCTTGATAGAACTCGCAGCCGCCCAGTTGCAGGGTGGTGGGGTTGCTCATCTGGCTGCGCAGCAGGGCCACTTCTTGCTCCATGGCGCCGATAATACCTACTTTCATTGCTGACCTCGTCTTGATAGCCGTGTGGCTGAATTTAAGTTGCTGTAGATCATAACAAAAGATGGCGTCGGCGCCGAGAGGCACAAGCGAAAGGAGAGATGAAGCGCGGCGCTCCATATGGGAGCGCCGCAGGTGACAAAAAGCATTGATGAGGAGGGGAGAGGGCCTTTAGCCGAGCGCGGTATCGAGCGTCATCATCAGGGCAAAGCCTGCCATCAGACCGAGGGTGGCATAGGTCTGGTGACCGTTGCGGTGGGTCTCCGGGATCACCTCGTGCGAGACCACAAACAGCATGGCGCCGGCGGCGAGCCCAAGTCCGATGGGGTAGGCGATGGCAAGGCCGCTGGAGAGCCCGACCCCGAGCAGGGCGCCAACCGGTTCGAGCAGGCCGCTGGCGATGGCAACCAGCACGGCGACAGAGGGGCGAAAACCGGCGGCGCACATGGCCAGCGCTACCGCCAGCCCTTCGGGAATATCCTGCAGTGCGATGGCCGTGGTGAGCGGCAGCCCCACCGACATATCACCCTGGGAGAAGCTGACCCCGATGGCCATCCCCTCCGGCAGGTTGTGCAGGGCGATGGCAAAGACGAACAGCCAGACCCGGGAGCAGCTCTCATGGCCGGGGCCGCAGGGGCCGGTTTTATCATGCTCGTGCGGGGTGAACTGATCCAGCCCCAGCATCAACAGCACCCCGAGGGTCATGCCGACCACCACCACGGCGGCGGCACTAAAGCCGTTGCCGGTGATCCCCTCGGCGGCCTCCAGCCCCGGCAGCAGCAGGGAGAAGGCACTGGCTGCCAGCATCATACCGGCGGCAAAGCCCAGCATGGTGTCCTCAACCTTTTGCGGCACCGAGCGCAGAAACAGAGCGGGCAGGGCGCCGATGGCGGTGGCGGCAAACCCGGCGGCACCACCGATCAGGCCGTAGCGCACGCCGCTGGTCACCTCGCCGGTAGCGAGCATGATGAGACTCTGCAACAGCAGCAACAAGACGGCAGCCAGCGCGATAAAGAGACCGAGGGCGGTAAGTGGCCGCGCCTGCAGTTGTTCACGCAGCTGGGCAGACCAGGTTGAAGCGGGCAGATACGAGCTGTTATCCATAAACAGGGCCTCTTGTTACAGCAAATTGTTACAACGAAGGGGGATGGCGCTCCGCCATCGGGTCATGTTGGTCATTACAACGAGTTGATGGCCCCTTGTCCATGCCACTGCCTCGATTGCATTTATCGGTTAACTATTTGAAATGATTTGGTCGCTATAAATATTTTGTGATGAATGTCGGGTTGTGAAGGAAATCAGCTTGCATTCATTTGGTGAAATCTGGTGAAGGATTAGGCGATATTGTGATAGAGTGCGCGCCTCGCGAAATCGTCCTTCCCCCGCTTTCGCAACCTTCCATCTCCCGTCAGGAATGGCCGGGATCAGCTCATACGGATGTGATCGCTACTGTTTACCTGCTTGTCAGCAGTTGAGGATCAACAGCCAATCATGTTTTACAAGAATCTCTCCATCGGCAAAAAGATTGCCGTGGTTTTTGCGGTCATTGCCGCAGTCAACGTTGTCTTCGGTGTTTTTCTCTCCAGTGAATTGCGCGGCGTGCGCGATCGGGTGCTGAATTTTACCGACTCCACTTTGCCGAGCGTGCTTTCGGTCGAAACCCTGCTCTACGACGTCTCTTATGTACGTCGGGCCCAGTTTGCCCTGCTGATGGTGGATGATGCTGCCGACCTGCAGGCCCGTCGTGGCCGCATTCAGGAGAATATTCGCAAGGTTGACGAGGCATTTCGTGCCTACGAGGCGACTGTGGGTGCCGACAACGAGCGCCAGGTGTTTAACCAAGCCAAACAACAGTGGCTCACTTATCAACGTTCGGTAAACGAGTTTGATATGCTGCTGGTGCAGGGCCAGCATGATCAGGCCAAAACCCAGCTGTTTGCCTCCAACCCGCTCTTCGGGGCGCTGGAGCAGGCGGTCAACTCGCTGATCCAGGTGAACCTCGGTTTCGTCAAAGAGAACCGTGGTAGCCTGCTTGGTAGCGTCAGCATGGTGACCACCTTCGCCATGGTGAGCATCGGTGCCCTGCTGGTGTTCATGGTGGTGATGACCTGGTTCCTGACCCGCCAGATCTGCCTGCCGCTGCAAGCCGTGGTGGCTCAGGCCAATGCCATTGCTGCCGGCGATCTGACCCATCAGCTGGAGCGTCAGCATATCGGCCGCGACGAGCTGGGCATGCTTGCTAAAGCCTCTCTCAAGATGCAGGACAATCTGCGCGGTCTGATTGAAGAGGTGGTGGCTGCGGTCACCCAGCTTGGCACTGCCATCGAGGAGGTGAGCGCCGTCTCCGAGCAGTCCGCCAAGGGCATTCAGAGCCAGCAGCAGGAGATTTCGCTGGTGGCGACCGCCATGACCCAGATGAAGGCCACCGTGGCCGATGTGGCTGGCAATACCGAAACCGCCTCCAGCTCCGCCAGCTCAGCCAATGCGCTGGCCCGCAGTGGCAATCAGGATGTGCAGCGTTCGCTGGTGGCTATCACCCGGGTTGCCGAGGAGATCGAGCAGGCCGGTACGCTGGTGACCGAGCTGGAACGTGAATCCGCCCAGATCAATGTGGTGGTGGATGTGATCCGCGGCATCGCCGAGCAGACCAATCTGCTGGCCCTCAATGCGGCCATCGAAGCAGCCCGCGCCGGCGAGCAAGGCCGTGGCTTTGCCGTGGTGGCCGACGAGGTGCGCACCCTGGCGGGTCGTACCCAGGCCTCGACCGGTGAGATTGTGGCCATCATCGAAACCCTGCAGGCGCGCGCCAATCAGGCCAAAGAAGTGACTGGCCAGAGCTGTGAGATGATCCGCCAGTGTGTGGATCAGAGCGAGCAGACCAGCAACGGCATCCAGCAGATTGAAGAGGCGGTCGCCCAGATTGCCGACATGGCGATCCAGATTGCCAGCGCCTGCGGTGAGCAGGATGCGGTCTCCGATGAGCTGGGCCGCAACGTCGAGCGGATCAACGAGTCCGCCAATGAGGTGGCTCTGGGCGCCGATCATACTGCCCGTGCCTGTCTGGAGCTGAGCCAGCTGGCGGTGGGTCTGAAGCAGACCATCGGTCGCTTCCGCCTCGCCTGATAAAGGGGCTGGCGTACGCCGGCCTCTTCATTCATAAAAGTCGGGGCGCTTTGTATGCCCTCACGACACCCGGCCATGTGCCGGGTGTTTTTTTATCTGGCGATGGGTACGAGGCCTGATGGTTGGTGTTCTTCGCAAGAGGATGAAGATCAGGGCAAACAGGAGGCCAGGTGTTTATCCCGGCCTGAGTACGGTGATATTCAAGAAGGTTGGTTAAGGCGTATTTGCTAACGAGAGAAGGGCTACGAACTTTTTCGGGGATGGGAGTGGGGTGAGCTGCGGGGGAGGAGAGCATAAACTGTGTGCTGCGGTGACCCTGTCAGGGGATATCGCAGCAATAAAAAAACCGGCTTGCGCCGGTTTTTTTATCTGTCTGCTCGAAGGCTGGCTTATTTGGCCAGAGACTCCGGCAGCTCTTCGCGGATCTTGCCCAGCATCTCTTTCAGGACGCGCGGGTTGGCAACCACGATGTTGCCGGAGTTTTCGTAGTTGTGACCACCAACGAAGTCGGTGACGATGGCGCCGGCTTCTTTTGCCAGCAGCTCACCGGCAGCGGTGTCCCAAGGTTTCAGGCCGATTTCCCAGAAACCGTCGACACGACCGGCTGCCACGTAGGCCAGATCCAGTGCGGCAGAGCCGGAGCGACGGATGTCGGCACATTCGATGAACATGCTCTGGAACATCTTCAGGTAAGGCTCGATGTGATGCTTCTGCTTGAACGGGAAGCCGGTCGCCAGCACGGTGCCAGCCAGCTCTTTGGCCTTGCCGACACGAATGCGGTAGCCGTTCAGCTGGGCGCCGCTACCACGGGTAGCAGTAAACAGCTCGTCACGGATCGGATCGTAAACAACGGCTTGTTCAGTCTTGCCCTTGACGCGCAGGGCGATGGAGACGGCAAAGTGCGGAATGCCTTTGACCAGGTTGGTCGTGCCATCCAGTGGGTCAATGATCCATTGGTAGTCCGGATTGGTACCGGCAATCTCACCAGACTCTTCAGCGACGATGCTGTGTTCCGGGTAAGATTTTTTGATGGTGTGAATGATGGCCGCTTCAGCTTCACGGTCAACGTTGGTCACGAAGTCATTGCTGCCTTTTTGGATAGCCTCAATGTTCTCGGGCTGGGAGAAGGCTTTTACTACAACTTGACCGGCGTTGCGCGCAGCGCGCACGGCGATATTCAGCATCGGATGCATAGGTTCACCACTGGATGTTAAAGAACGGGGGATAAAAGGACGCGGTATGATACCAGTATTTTGTGCGATGGCAACTGTTATCCCCCTACGACCAATTGATTACGACTGCCAGATCTGACGGCTCCAATATAGCCCTGATCTGCGCTAGTCTTATGGCAGCAGCCGGATACTGGCTGCCATGAGCATAGGGATATGAGCCATGAATTTGTCATTAGTGAGTCAAAACGTGTCAGGCGCCAGTGAAGGTCTGCTGGCCATTTTGCGGTCATCACCCGAGTATGGTGACCATTTTGCCCACATCAGCGTGACGCCACTGACCGAGTGGCAACCGGCCAAGGCCGAAGCGGCGATCCTGCTGATCGATGGCGATACCCCCTGGCAGGATGCCGGGTTTATCCGTGGCGAAGACGATGCCATCGGATTGCCGGTACTGCCGCTGTTGATCCGAAAGGGGGACAAGGATCTCACCATCTGCGGTCCCGATGTGCGCGACCCCCGTTTCTACTTTGTCTCCAACGGCATCGTGCTGGAGGAGTCAGAGCTGGCAGACCCCTCGTGTAGCCGGGTGCTGCTGCGCAAGCTGGAATCCTACTTCCCGCTGCTCTCTCGTCTTATCCTGCTGCGTCAGCGCAAGTCGGCCGTCGTCTTGAACTGATTCCCTCAGCAAGCTATGCAAGCGGCGCGCTATCTGTCATAGCAGACAGATAGCGCGCCGCACTCTTTATGGTAAAACCATGTTTGGTGAAAGAGGGGGCATCAGGATGTTCCGTTTTTCGTGTGATCAAATCAGCAAGGAAGGAGTGAAGGATGATCGACTTTTATACCGCCGCAACCCCCAATGGCTTCAAGGTGGCCATTGCACTGGAAGAGCTGGGATTACCTTATCGGGTCATTCCTCTCGATCTCTCGGCACTGGATCAGAAGAAGCCCGAGTTTCTGGCCATCAACCCCAACGGCCGCATTCCGGCCATCGTCGATCGGGATAACGGCGATTTTGCCGTATTCGAGTCGGGGGCCATCCTTATCTATCTGGCGGAGAAGGCGGGCAAATTGTTGCCGGCGGATCCGAAACGCCGCTCTCAGGCCATTCAGTGGTTGATGTTCCAGATGGGCGGGGTAGGCCCCATGATGGGGCAGGCCAACGTCTTCTATCGCTACTTCCCCGAGAAGATCCCCGCCGCCATCGAACGCTACCAGAAGGAGGGGCGCCGCCTGTTCGAGGTGCTCGACAGCCATCTGGCCCATCACGAATATCTGGCGGACGAGTACAGCATCGCCGATATCGCCACCTGGCCCTGGGTGCGGATTTATGACTGGAGTGGCATCTCCATCGAAGGGTTACCCCATCTGCAAGCCTGGATGGATAGGATGGCCGAGAAGCCTGCCTGCCAGAAGGGGATCACCATACCGCCGCGCAAAGAGCAGCCGGATGAGCTGATCAAGCAGGCACAACAGATGGTAACACGTTGATTTTGAACTGCAGACGGGGCGTATTGCCCCGTAATATTAGAAAAACTAAGGCAAGCCGATTATAAAGATTCGTTCGTTTTCTGTGAGCTGAATCACTATGATGCCCCCATACCACCAAGCGTCCTGTGCGGTGGTCTGGCGGGCTCCCCGCCTACTGTTTCCAACACTGTTTTTGATTGCATCACAGCCTCTGTGATCAGATTCCTCTGGGCCATTTTGTGCCAGAGGGCGGCAGCATTTTTTCGATTTTTTGGGACTGATATGGATCGGCACAGTTTTTATCCGTTGTTTTTACTGACCATTCTGATGGTCGCTGTGGGCCAGATGACCCAGACCCTCTATGTCCCCTCCATTCCCATGATGGCGGGGGACTTCAATGTGGCCTCGGGCCAGTTGCAGGCGGTGATGGCTTGCTACCTGATCCCCTATGGCCTCTCCCAGTTTGTCTACGGACCGCTGTCGGATCGCATCGGTCGTCGTCCGGTGCTGATCGTCGGCATGATGGTGTTTCTGGTAGGCACCCTGATCATTCAGGTCATCCCCCATTTTGCCGCCCTGCTGGTGGGCAGCTTTATTCAGGGGCTGGGTACCGGTGCCGGTGGCGCCATGAGCCGTACCGTGATGCGCGATCGCTACAACGGCGCCGAACTCAACCGTGCCAACAGTCTGGTCAGCATGGGGGTGATCTTCTCCCCGCTGCTGGCACCGGTGCTCGGTGGCTGGCTGACCGAGCTGTTCAACTGGCGTGCCGGTTACTGGTTCCTGTTCGGTTTTGGTGCCGTAGCCACTCTGGCGATCATAGCCTGGTTTGGTGAGACGCTGCCTGCTGCTGCCCGTCAGCCACTGCGCGTCGGTGCTGCCTATCGCCATGTGCTGGGCAACCCCAAGTTTCAGGGTAACCTGCTCTGCCTGATGGCGACCTTTGCGGGACTCGCGGTATTTGAAGCGGCGGCTGGTGTGCTGCTCGGCGATGTGCTGAAACTGAGCGCCCGTACCGTGAGCGTGTTGTTCGTGCTGCCGCTGCCCGGCTATCTGTTCGGTGCCTGGCTCTCTGCCAAGCTGAGCTTCCGCTTGACTCAGGGCAAACTGATGCGCCTTGGCATCGCCTTTCTGGCGCTCGGCTCCCTCATCATTCTGGTACCGGGGCTGTTCGGGGTGGTGAGTGCCGCCTCGCTGGTCGGTGGTGCGGCTGTCTACTTCATCGGTAGCGGTATTCTCTACCCGACCGCCACTTCCTGTGCCATCGAGCCCTTCCCGGGTCAGGCCGGTACCGCGGGTGCCATTCTCGGCGGGATGCAGAATCTGGGTGCCGGTGTGGTGACCCTGCTGGCGGCCGGTTTCCCGATGACCGGTCAGGTGACTCTGGGGGCCATCATGACCCTGATGGTGCTGATCGTGGCGCTGAGTTTTGTCTGGCTGCGCCACCACGGCTCGCCGCACGAGCAGATGGCGATTTGATGCCTGCGCTTGCTCTCTGAAAGCCCGCCTTCTGGCGGGCTTTTTCTTTGCCAGAACCGGATGAGGTTTACCGCTCGGCCTGCTTCAAGGCGCGTTTGTCGGTTCACCCTCGGCCACCAGCTCAAGAAAGGCACGCATGGCGGGAGTGATGCTCTGCTGGCGGGTCAGAAAGGCGGTATGGCCGATATTCTCCAGCGGAGCGAGTGGCAGGCAAACGAGATCCGAGAGCTTGCTGGCAGAGCGGGCGAGGCCGGCGCTGACGATGGCCCAGCCCAGCCGGTGGCGTACGGCGCTGACCAGATGGAACAGCGAGTCGGTCTCCAGTACCACGTTGAGCGAGGTTCCCCCCTGCTCGGCGGCGCGATCCAGATACTGACGAAATTGCATGGTGCGGCTGGGCAGTACCAACGGTTGTTGCTGCAGTTCAGCAAGCGCAATGTCGCTGCTGTGCGTGTATTGATCCGCTTCGTCACGGTTCATCAGCACCGCCATCTGGTTGGCGCCTTGCGGGTAGACATGAAAGGCGCGCCGCCCAGCGCCGCCGGCGGGTTCATCAAATCCCAGTCCGATATCGCACTGATGCAGCTCCAACTGTGAGAGCAGGGCTTCGTTGCTGAGCACCGACAGGCGAATGACGATGTCGGGATAGCGCTGCTTGCAGCGGGCGATAAACGGCATGATGTCGAGATTGGACTGGGGCACGATGCCGATACGCAGGGTACCGGAGAGTTCGCCCTGGAACAGGGCCAGCTCCTGCTTGAGCGCCTCCTGTTCCAGCAACATCCGCTCGGCATACTGGCGCACCAGCTC
>NZ_CAWMDN010000144.1:0-922 GCF_963866575.1 Aeromonas sp. L_1B5_3 | reverse complement strand
GAGATGTGTATAAGAGACAGGCCCCCCCCCCTCTCCCCGCTGGCCCTTTACCCCCGGAGGGGGTCGCCGAAGGCGGGGGGAGAGGTGTTCGCCTTGCGCATGGTCTTGGCCGGGCATTTGAGGCAATGCCAGACCGCGCCGAAGGGGCGCGGGCTGTGCTGCGCCTAGTGGAGATTCTTAGAGAATCTTGGATGGATTTTGCGAATCGCCAGCAAATCCGCGCCCCGTCTGGGTTTTCCAGATCGGGGCGGGTGGAGTTACCGTGGGGGTTGGGTGGAGTTACCGTGGGGGTTGGGTGGAGTTACCGTGGGGGTCACACATACTCGCACCAGATCACGCTGCCCCAGTGCTCGCCGGTTTCCGGCTCAATGGCTACGTTATCGAAGCGCCCTCCTGAGTAGATCAGGCAACGCTTCCCAATCAGCCTAGCGGGGTCGGTGTAGCCATGCTAGCTTATCGTAACGCTAAAGAAATTGGGCTTAATGCCGAATACAATAAAATAAAACAGCCAACCCTTGAGGCTCTTATGCGCCAGAATTTACCAGTGACGGGTCGAAACTTAGAACTCCCAAAAGATACCAATATTCTTTCGACTACCTCCCCTCAAAGCCATATCACGTACGTTAATCCTGACTTCATTAAAATCAGTGGTTTCACTGAGGAAGAACTATTAGGCCAGCCTCACAACATCATAAGACACCCAGATATGCCGCCTGCTGCATTTGAGCATATGTGGAGTACATTAAAATCTGGCCGCTCATGGATGGGGCTAGTAAAAAATCGCTGTAAAAATGGCGACCACTATTGGGTAAGTGCTTATGTAACGCCAATAGCTAAGAATGGTTCGATTGTTGAATACCAGTCTGTAAGGACCAAGCCTGAACCTGAGCAGGTTTTGGCTGCGGAAAAATTATATGCTCAA
>NZ_CAWMDN010000143.1:0-26010 GCF_963866575.1 Aeromonas sp. L_1B5_3 | reverse complement strand
CGTCCCGGTGAACGGTTACCTGCATTCCAGCAAACCCGCGAACTCCGTCCAATAACCAGGAGGTATGCACTATGCGCGTAATGTGCACCGAGTGCGGCCAATTAGGCCGTATCACCAAAACCAATCGCATGACGGTAGGGATCGCCAATCTCTATTGCCAATGCACTGATGCCAGTTGCGGTCACTCTTGGGTGTCCACACTGGCCTATAGCCACACCCTGAGCCCTTCAGCCAAGCGAGCCAGCGCCATGGCCATCGCACTGGCGCGAGGGCTGTCGCCGGAGGCGCACGCCCCGCTGTGTCAAAGCATGAACGAACGCCAAAAACAGCTGGATGAGCAGGCCGCTAAAGAGCAAAAAAAACCCGTTTCAAATGATCGGTGGGTGCTATGAGTAGTCAAGTCAAAACCGGCTGGGTGTGCATCGCCACGGCGGGGCCAACACTGGATGGCCGCACTATTACCCCCGAGTGCCTGCGCGAGCTGGCCCAGACCTACAACCCGAGTTTCTATGTGGCCAACCTCTGGCCAGAGGGGGCACGCATTCGCCCACTTGGCTATGTGGATGCGGTGAAGGTGCAAGAGGAAGACGGCCAGCTCAAGCTGATGGCGGTACTTTGTCCGACCCTTGAGCTGATTGACCTCAACGCCAACGGCAGCCACGGCTTTTGCACCATTGAGGCGGCTGAAAACTTTGCAGGAACTGGCCAGTGGTATCTGGCGGGGGTCTCTGTCACCGACCAGCCGACCATCACGGGGCTGACCCAACTGCAATTCAGTGCCAAGCGGCCCGAGGCGCGCCCGCTCTTGGTGCCAGCCTCTTTGCCTGTGCCAGTCCCCACCAAACCGGTGAACCGGACACCAGACCCTGATCGCATGTTTAAGCAGCTGGAAACCTTGGTGTCGGATATCGACAGCATCAACAAAAAGCTCGCCAGCATGATGCCCTGCCCACCAGACCCGCCCACTGCTGGCCGCCGTGATAACCCCGACTCTGACAACACCTACCCCCTCTACTAAGGAGCCTTTCTGATGACCTTATCTGACCTGCTGCGCGATGTGCGCATGAGCTTTGCCCCCGCGCCGCAACCCAGTTTCGGCAACCTCGACAATGCCACCAGTTTGGCTCTGACGGCGGCCATTTTGCAGGCCGTCCCGTTCCTGTGGATGGTCTCTATCTTGGGGGTGGATGACCCGCACGCCCCGCGCTTTGACCCGCTCAAGCCAACCCTGCGCAGTGGCCGCAAGGCGCAAGCGCGTTTCATGGTTCCGGCCAAGCCGAGCAAGCGCGCCCACCAATACGAAGAGATGGACAGCAGCGTTATCTGGACATGGCAACAGCTGGCCCAAATGCTGGAAGGGCTCGACCAAGCCCAGGTTAACGCCCTGCTCGAAGAGCTGGCCTTGGCCGCCTTTGGTGATGACTTGATACGGGTCGGCTTCCATGGCCAATCTGCTGCCGTCAATACCGACCCCGTTGCCAACCCCAACGGGGAGGATGTGATGGTGGGCTGGCCCGCCTTGGCCAAGGCAGCTGACCCCGAGGGGCTGCGGGTGCTGCGCGATGCGGTCACCTTCTCCACAAGCGGCAAGGGCGATTTCGCCGACCTCGACAGCATGGTCTATGCCCTGATTGAGAAGCTGCCCGAGGCGTACCGCCAAGACCCGCGTCTGGTGGTAATGGTCGGCGGCGAACTGCTACGCGCCCACCAGAAAGCCCACCTCAAGGCCGGACAGGTACGAGATAAAACCCAGCGCATGAAGATTGCGGACTTGGGCTTTGTCTCGCACCAGCATATGCCAGGCACCTATCTGGCCATCACGCTGGCCGAGAACCTGCAGGTGCTCACCGTCAACCACACCCACCGCCTCACGGCGGGCGACATTGACGACTTGGCCAGCTGGGGCATTCGTTACAACCGCGCCCAGACCTACGCCTTGGGCGAGCCAACCGCCTACGCCGCTTTTGATGCCATCACCCTTGTCACTGAGGAGTAACACGATGCAAGAGAATCCTTCTGTGCAGGCCGTGCCGACTGCCCCCGCAGCCACCCGAGCCAACCGACTGGATGAACACGTGACCCTGTTTCAAAGCGAACACAGCAAGCTGATGGAACTCGACCAAGAGATATTGACCTTGCGCGAGCAGCGCAAAAACCTGATGGCGCAAATCCCGTCTGCCCAGGCGCGCCGTGAGGAGCTGCGTCAAGGGCGGATAAGCCAGATGATGGGGGGAGAGGTCTCGCTGGAGGAGGCGCGGGAATACCGCGAATTGGCCGAGTTGATAGAGGATGCCCAAGCGGCGGCCAGCATGTCGGAGCGCCAAGAGAAACGCTTGGCATTGCCGCTCTATGATGCCCAGCGTGAAACCGACCTCGCCAAGCGGAGGGTCTCCGGATGGTATGACAACCACCTCGACAACAAGTTGGCGCCCGCCATCTTGAAACCGCTCAAACAACAGTTGGCAGAGCTGGCTGCGTTGACCCGTGCCAAAGGGTGCATCATGGGGCTCGAGGAGGCCCGCCGCTGGGCACTTGCCGAGTTGGGAAGTGCTCTCAATGAGGCATTGAACGGCGAGCCGGTGGCGCTGGAGGGGGATAACCCCGCAGCACGCAACGCGCTCATTACCTCAACCCGTCCGGAGTGCGCTGATCTGCTGGCGTTGTGTGACAGTCCAGGCAAACGGCAGCAGCTGAAAAGGGAGTTGGGGAAGTAACCGCCCAGAAAAACAAAAGGGAGCCTGCCAGGGCTCCCTATTTGCTTACCCCACCCCCAAATCCAGAGGAGCAAGCCCATGCACCATAGCAAAGCCCCTGATCCCCAGCAAGAGTTGCATCCACAGATCAATTCGGATAGCCTTCCAATCACCAAGGGCCTAGACACCCCTTGGTACGGCTGGCGGATTAGACACCCGCAAGCGGCGACTCACGTAGGAAAATTTGTATCCCTTTCCCCCATTTCTGGCCTCTTGCCGGAGATCTATCCTGTTTTGGGGGCATGGGTCGGGAGCCAAAGAAAACGCCCCCACTGTGCCTGCCTACGTGAGCACTGTCTTGCGGCTACCCGATCCGCCCTGCGTCAACTTCACGTAGGGATAACCCAAATGATCTTCACCTTCCTGATCGCCACTCATGGCAGGGTCTCTGACCTTCACCGTATACGCACTATTTCTGCTGTCGCTGATACCGAAGCCCAAGCGCGCGCCAATCTGCCTGGCTTGCCGCTCGTGTTTGTTGCCCGTATTCCCAATGCGAAAAGGGGGCAAGTATGAACACCCACCAAACCCCCTCCAAAGAGCTTACCCGCGTTACTGCTGAACTGGATACGTCAGTGTGTGCCCTTCATACCCTTTCCCATTTGTTGTCAGCCAGCGTGGATTGGGAGCGTAAGAGCCGCATCGACCATGAAGAGTTTACCTATGGCCTGTCTGGCCTGCTCAAGGCACTGGCGAAAGACATAGACACCAACTCTTGCCGGATCAGTGAGCTGAATGATCGGCTGCCTGGAGGTGAGTCATGACCTCTATTCGCATTGTCTCTGATGTTTCCTTGGCAGCCCGTGGGCAATGGCCCTTTATCCTGGCTGAACTTGGCCTATCAGTTCCCAAGCGTGGCCAGCATGGCCCATGCCCTGCCTGCGGTGGCAAAGACCGATTTCGCCTGGACGACAAGGAGGGGCGGGGCACCTGGATTTGTTCCCAGTGCGGTGCCGGTGATGGCTTAACTCTTCTGGCCAAGGCCACCCACAAAAGCACCAAGGAGGCCGCCCAAGAGGTGGCCACCTTGCTCGGGTTATCCCCAGACGGTCTCGATGCAAACGAGGTAGCCGCCCGCCGACAGAACGCCGAGCAGGTAGCAGCCAAAGCCAGACAGGATGAAGAGAAAGCCAAGCGCAAAGCCTGCACCAGGGCCGCCTCAATCATGGGGGATTGCGTTAAGGGCCGTAGCCCCTATCTCTCCCTCAAGCACCTGCCCGACTGGCTGGCAGATACCAATCAGACCCTGATCCGAGAAGCGCGGCACAACTTCCCCAAGGGCTCCCTGGTTATCCCGCTCACGGATGAACATGATCATCTGGTCAACGTCCAGCTCATCGACCCCCAGGGGGAAAAGCGCTATTTGGCCGGTGGCCAGAAAGCAGGGGCATTTCACCGGTTAACCGGCGGGCTACGGGTGGCAATCTGTGAAGGTTACGCAACGGGGGTATCTGTCCATTTGGCGACAGGGGCAACCGTCTATTGCGCCATGGATGCAAGCAATCTGCTGGCCGTGGCTGAGATTGCCAAGCGCCGAGAAGGTGCAGAGCCGATCCTGATTGCCGGTGACAACGATGACCATATTGATGGCAACCCTGGCCAAGCCAAAGCCCAAGAAGCAGCAACAGCGATAGGGGGGCTGATCTGCCTTCCTGGTGAAGCTGGTGACTGGAACGATTACCACCAGGCCCATGGAATGCTCGATACCAAGAAGGCGATCATGACCTCTTTCGCAGATACCAAGACCCCAGCAGAACAAACCCCCGAGTCGTCAGAGCTCCCCGACAACTACAACATGGGGAAAGATCGCCTCTTTGCCATGGAGTGGCGCGGCAAGGGGGAGGAGGCCGAGCGGGTGCCGGTGCCTATCAGTTCCCCGCTACATGTCAGGGCGATCACCCACACCGAGCAGGGCCAAGGCTTTGGCCGGTTGCTGGAGTGGCGGGATACCAACGGCAAGACCCGCTGTTGGGCAATGCCCATGCGCATGCTGGTTCACAAAGGAGGCGAGGAGGTATTTGGCCAGCTGGCGGAGAGCGGGCTTAGTTACATCAACATGAGCAAAAAGAACCTGCTGCGCGATTACCTGATGAGTTGCCAGCCGCAAGCCAGGATCACCTGTGTCGAGCGCACTGGTTGGCACAAGCGGGCCTATGTGCTGCCAAATGGTAACTTGGGGCCGGATGCCAACGAGGTGATCCTGCAAACCACCGGTTATGTGAATAACGACTTCACCACGTCCGGCACCTTGGCCGAGTGGCAAAACCAGGTTGCTGCTCTGGCGGTTGGCAATAGTCGGTTAGCCTTTGCTATGTCGTGTGCCTTTGCTGCCCCACTGTTATCGCTGATTGGGGTTGAGGGGGGCGGTTTCCACCTGAAAGGCGAGAGTACCGACGGCAAGACCACCGTCATGATGGCCGCTGCCAGCGTATACGGCCCCGAATCGTTCGCTCATACCTGGCGTGCGACCGGTAACGCGATAGAAGGGATTGCCAGTCGCCGCAATGATGCCTTGCTGTGCCTGGATGAAATCAAGGAGGTGGATGGTCGGGAGGCCGGTCTGGTGGCCTATATGCTGGCCAACGGACAGGGCAAGGGGCGGAGCCGCCAAGATGGGGAGCTGCGCGAGCGCAAGCAGTGGCGTCTGCTGTTCCTCTCCACTGGTGAACTTTCCCTCGAAGACCACGCCGAACAAGCGGGCCAGCGTACCTTTGCCGGTATGGAGATCCGCACTATCCAGATCCCGAGTGATACCGGCAAGCATGGTGCGTTTGAGGAGCTGCACGGCATGGTCGATGGCCGCCAGTTCGCCGATACCCTCCGTGAGCGCCTGCAAGGGCAACACGGCACTGCTTTTCGTGCTTATGTCGAGGCATTGGCCAATGACCTAAACGGGCACAGCGCATGGATGAAGGGCGAGATCCGCCGATTGGTCACAACCATGACCCCAGAGGGGGCAGGTAACCAGGTAGGGCGAGCTATTAACCGCTTTGCCCTGGTTGCAGCAGCTGGTGAGCTGGCAACCCGCTTGGGTATCACTGGATGGCAAGCCGGAGAGGCCACCAAGGCAGCACGAGTTTGTCTTGATGCGTGGCTGGCCGATCGTGGCCATCTTGGCAACCAGGAAGATGCGGCAACTCTACGCCAGATCCGCCAGTTCTTCACTGCTTACCAGTACAGCCGGTTTGCGGATTGGGATGACCCTAATCACCGACCGGCTCAAATGGTGGGATACAGGAAGAATCCTAAGATTGGGAGTGATGAAGGGGTTGTTTTCTATGTCTTACCTGAAGGATGGAGAGAAATAACACAAGGACGAGATTACAAAAAAGCTGCTCGACTTGCACAAGAACTTGGATGGATAGTTAAATCCCAGAGCGGAAAAACACAATGCCTAGCTCGTTTACCTGGTAATATAGGTAGACCTGCAAGAGTATATATACTTAGTTATGACGTTATATTTTCACATCAGCCATCGATATAGCTACTCTCTCTATATAACATAAAGTAAGTAAGCCTCTCTCCAGAGGCTTACCATACCATCCTAGCGTAATCACCTACACTAACATTAATTGATTTTCTTTCTTTAGTCTTCTCGACACTAGAAAGGGGCGAACCTAAAGCATACCATGTAATTCGATGTCTCGTAGAAGGAGTTTCTTTTTGAATTTCCTTTTCAGTGTATTCATCTGACTCAACAACACATATAGTTTCCTGTACATGTTTGACTACAACGATTCCTTTGGGTACTTCTACCGCTTCAAGCTCATTACCGGTGTCAGGATCTATTATCATCGGCCCTTTTGAGTAAATGAAGTATCTTTCGTTAATGTTCACGCCATCCTTGGAACCTTTGTTAAGAACAAACTGAAATTTATCTATTATATCTGCAACTCTGGGCTCTGTTGCTATTTTATTACCAGTAGTCATCTTAGTTTCCTTGGGGTTTATTCGACACTTAGAGGCGCTGAAATTAGTTCTTTATATGGAATCCTGTTCGATACCAAATAGCTATGAACATCTGAAGGTAGCAACTCTACAAATGGATTTATCTGTATTATTTTTGGTTGAGTGTGATCAACAATACCAAAGCCGATAAAAGATAAGACGTTATTTTTAGTTCTATATATAGCGACTATATTTCCTGTGGCGAAACTGTCATTTTTTCTGATGACGAGCACCTTGGTATCATCAAGGTAATCAATTGCCTTTTCTTCATATGGCATAACTTCTACAACATTAGAGCTGTCATAGATTACTTTAAATAAAATGCAAATTATTGTTACTGAAATTATAAGTAAACCAATAACCCACTTTATAGATATTAGTTGATTTAAGTCAAAGATCAATGTAACCAAACTAGCAATAAAGCCAGTTACACCGATTAATATAGATAATCCATTAAGACTGAATATGGCTGAACTGACTCGATCGTTCATGCAAAGCACTCATCATATTTCACTATTCATCTAACGTAACACTATATACTTTCATTAAAAAATAATCTACTGATAGTAATATAGAACTAGACTATTCGAAACAACATGGTGAATCTTTCTGTCCATGAATCCTTCTTTTGCTCCATGCCCATCGCAACATCAGCATCACGAAATCCGCGCTCATCCGCTCCCGCCTGCGGGTCGCGTTAAGAAAATTTTTTGCAGAAATGGATTACCGCAGTTTCCTAGCTCTAGGCCGCGCCGTTCTTGGTGGGTGGGGGATTGGGAGGAACTGCACGAAGTGAAAGGAATTTCAGTTTTTTGCAAAAATGCGCCACACTAGCAGGCCAGGCGTAAAACTTAACTATCTGATTTATATATAAAAAACGTACTTTTCGTGGCCGTTTCGCCATTGCCCAGATTTTTCAGTTTTCCGATTGGAATCACATTTTTTCATTTAAAAACAATGACCTATGTGTCTTTCTCAGATTTATAAGATCTGAAAAATTTCAGTTTTCCATTCGTGCATGGTGAGCGTGCCAACCATGGTGGCGCATACGGCCTCTAAACGTACTTTGGCATTCACTGAGGGGGTATGTGGGGTGTGTCACCTAAGGCCATCGAGAGGCATCTAGCGGCTAACTCTTATCAAGTATAGATTTTGTCATCAATGGCTTGTTTTGTGAGCGATAGCCCCAATATCCGTATGGAGCATGTCGCTCAATGGTGGAGACACATATGGCGAAGAATATTCGTGGCAATGGTGATGGGAAGAACGGTGAAAACCAATCTTACACAATACCAGGGCGGGGGGTCGTCTCTCGTACTGAGCTGATAAAGGAAGTTGAGCAAGGCAGGCATCCTGATTTTCATATCTACGAGCGAAATGGCGTTGAATACGTCAGAGCAGACCCCGACAGTTCTAAACAGAACAATGTTGATAAGCCTCGTTGATGTGATGCCAAAACCGTATAGTTAGGAATTACAGAACCGAGGGGCTAAGGCCCCTTGGTTGTTATTTAGCCAAATCAGCTTTCATTGCTCTTAGTAAGCAATTGAAGGCTTCATTTCTCTCTTCCCGCGGTCCCGCATTTGTATCAATAATCCTTTGTGCGTACAGAGAAACCTCTTCTGACCCAAAGAGATTGCAGCGTGTCTGCCACAAAGCATACGCCTTTGATGCTGCATCAGATGGTTCAACGGCTGCCTTGTGGAGTGCATCTAAGAGTCCCAGATATGCATTTCTTTTTTCTTCATACTGCCGATCTGTTCTCTTGGCTGTTCGTGCTCTCCAATCGCTGTAAATGGTGTTAATCAACGTGCCAATCCCCAGGCCGCCAACTATGCCCGAAATAAATGTGTAATCCATAGAAACACCAAATTGTGAGATGGTTGGCCAATGCTAGCATGGACATCCGGCCCTTTGGCTCCTGACTGCACATAATGAAACATCTGGTTAAATGCTTCCTGCCATGAGCTACATGAGGCCAGATGTTTGTAACCTCACGGGGTTACAGGTTACACCATCAAGAAAAACGGCTACAGCCCGCGCCAGACAAGGGCTACAGGCTTGTAACCTCATGTCTCTTTCGGAGCGTGTAACCTCTATTCGCTTTTTGCGCTCTGAGTGGGGTTACAGCTCAAAGCCGCGCCAGTACTGGGCTAGAGCCGAGTTGTAACCTCGTAACCCGTGTAACCCCGCTTTTTTCAACATATAGAGATAGAAAAGGGAAATCTGGGGAGGAGAAAAAATTTTAGCGATGATTCTCAAATGAGAACATTTCGAAGGGGCTGATAATTTTTTTTCTTGGTGGAGAAAAAATTTTTTGAGGGGCTGGGGAGTGGTTTTAGAGTGGTCACTCTACAGGCTGAGATATCCTATAGGTATCCTATTGAAAAGAGGGTTAGCGAGTACTATCTCGCTAACCCTCTGGAATTGGTGGCCCCTGGGGGACTTGAACCCACGACCAATCGATTATGAGTCGACTGCTCTGACCAACTGAGCTAAGGGGCCAAATTGTACGTTTAGCGGCGTGGATTATAGGGGAAGAGGAAAGGGCAGTCTATAGGCATATCAACCACTTGGCGACTAATTGTCCAGCTTGATAGAGGGGGCAAAGCGGGTTGCAAGGGTAAATGCCAGACAAAACAAAGCCCCGCATGGCGGGGCTTTGGTAGAGCAGTTTGACACAGGGCTAGGACTATTCGTCCAGGAAGCTGCGCAGCACTTCCGAGCGGCTCGGGTGGCGCAGTTTACGGAGTGCCTTGGCTTCAATCTGACGAATACGCTCACGGGTAACGTCGAACTGCTTGCCCACTTCCTCGAGGGTGTGGTCAGTGTTCATGTCGATACCGAAACGCATCCGCAGCACCTTGGCTTCACGAGCGGTCAGACCGGCCAGCACTTCGCGGGTAGCGTTGCGCAGGCTTTCACTGGTTGCTGCATCGGCCGGCAGAGCCAGGGTGGTATCTTCGATGAAGTCGCCCAAGTGGGAATCTTCATCATCACCGATGGGCGTCTCCATGGAGATAGGCTCTTTGGCGATTTTCAGTACCTTGCGGATCTTGTCTTCCGGCATGCCCATGCGCATGGCCAGCTCTTCCGGGTTCGGTTCACGACCCATCTCCTGCAGCATTTGACGGGAGATACGGTTGAGCTTGTTGATGGTCTCGATCATGTGCACCGGGATACGGATGGTACGGGCCTGATCCGCGATGGAGCGGGTAATGGCCTGACGGATCCACCAGGTTGCATAGGTCGAGAACTTGTAGCCACGACGGTATTCAAACTTGTCTACCGCCTTCATCAGACCGATGTTGCCTTCCTGGATCAGATCCAGGAACTGCAGGCCGCGGTTGGTGTACTTCTTGGCGATAGAGATAACCAGACGCAAGTTGGCTTCAACCATCTCTTTCTTCGCACGGCGGGCCTTGGCCTCACCGATGCTCATGCGACGGTTGATATCCTTGATCTGGGCAATCGACAGACCGGTCTCTTCCTCGATCTGCTGCAGTTTGCCGATGGCGCGCTGCACCTCTTCATCCATCTCCATCAGACGGGGAGACCAAGCTTTGCCAGCCTGCTTCTGGTATTCAAACCAGGCAGTTTCGCACTCGTTGTTGGTGAAGGCCGCGACGAAGGTTTTCTTCGGCATCTTGGCCTGCTCAACGCAGAGTTTCATGATGATGCGTTCCTGCACACGAACTCGCTCCATCATTTCGCGCATGTTGTTGACCAGGCGATCGAACTGCTTGGGCATCAGGCGGAATTGACGGAACACATCGGCCAGCTGGGCGATGGCGGCCTGGGTATCATCGTGCGCGCGACCATTCTTCTGAATGGAGAGGCGGGTCACTTCATACTGGGCGCGCAGTTCGGCGAACTTCTCGCGAGCGACTTCCGGATCCGGACCACCGTCACCGTCATCGTCAGAGTTGTCGCCGTCTTCGTCTTCATCTTCGTCTTCATCTTCGTCTTCGTCAGCCAGGTCATCCTCGCTGAGTTCGGAACCGATGTGAGTGGCGGTCGGCGCCATATCTTCGGTATCGTTCGGATCGATAAAACCGGAGATGATGTCGGAGAGACGCAGCTGCTCGGCTTCGTACTTGTCGTACTGTTCGAGCAGGTAAGTGATGGCTTCCGGGTACTCGGCTACGGAGCTTTGTACCTGGTTGATACCGTCTTCGATCCGCTTGGCGATGTCGATTTCGCCTTCGCGGGTCAGCAGTTCGACAGTACCCATTTCCCGCATGTACATGCGGACGGGATCGGTCGTGCGACCAATCTCGGATTCAACAGATGCCAGAGCCTGGGCCGCTGCTTCGGCAGCGTCCTCATCGGCGGTACCCCCTTCAGCCATGATCAAGTCATCGGCATCCGGAGCGTTTTCAACCACTTGAATGCCCATATCGTTGATCATCTGAATGATGTCTTCGATCTGGTCTGAATCGACAATATCTTGCGGGAGGTGATCGTTCACCTCGGCATAGGTCAGGTAGCCCTGTTCTTTACCTTTGGCAACGAGGAGTTTAAGCTGAGACTGCGGGGTTTGCTCCATAGAACTCATCCGGTTGGTGCTGCTAGGTTGCGCGTACAGTGCGCTGCTGCGCAAATAGCCAATTCTAATAGAAAACCGCCAGACATGCTATGTCTGGTTGCGGCGTCGGTCATGAGAAACCCCTGCCCGCAGTATTGTCGGGGCCAGGCGGTTATAAAATTTTTGCTTTTCATCCCGTCGATTCGTGCAACGTTATCCATATTGGGACTAATCACTCAAATATCAAGCCCCGCTCTCATTTCTTTTCTCAATTTGCATCTCTCTGATCAGCATCATCAACTCTTGGGTTTCTTCGGAGCTTAGTCCTTCCTGAGCCACTTTGGCCTGCAATTCTTCGATCCGTTGTTTCAGAAACAGGTTGATGAAACCGACGAAGGTATCTTGCAACTCTCCCAGAATATCCGGCTCCTGATCGAGTTTGATCTCCTCGAACAGGTCGTGCATCGCCAGCTGGGCGAGGATTTCCCCCTCCTTGGTGCCGCGCCAGTGTTCCAGCAGGATGCCGGTAGTAATACCGGGCTGAGCCAGGATCTGCTGATGCAGCTGCAGCAGGAAGGTAATCCCCTGCAAACGCAAACCCGCCAGCTCCGGCATTGCCGGTAGCTCTGCCGTCATGGCCGGGTATTGAACCATCAGTGCCAATGCCCGGCGCAGCGGGGTCAGCTTGGCTGCCTTGGGCTTATTGACCTCGGCCTTGGGCTGGCTGTTGCGGGCAAAGAGCTCGGCAATTCGCTGCTTGTTCTCACCCCAGCGCATCATGCTGGAGAGGCGGGTGATCAGCCCCTCGCGGGTGAACCCTTCCGGCACGCGGCGTATCAGCTCGGCAGCCTTGTTGGCCACCTCAAACTTGCCCGCTTCACCGGAGAGCGCCGCGTCGCGACCAAGACGCTCGAACATGAAGTCGGCGAAGGGTTGAGCTTCATCGAGCAGGGCTTCAAAGCCCTCCTTACCGATCTGGCGTACCAGCGAGTCGGGATCCTCGCCATCGGGCAGGAACACGAATTTGAGTTCACGGCCATCCTGCAGATGGGGGAGGGCGTTATCCAGCGCCCGCCACGCGGCTTCACGACCAGCGTTGTCGCCGTCGTAGCAGCAGACCACCTCAGCGGTGGTACGAAACAGGGTATGGATGTGATCACTGGTGGTCGCGGTACCCAGTGCCGCCACCGCATAGTCGATGTCGTACTGTCCGAGCGCCACCACATCCATGTAGCCCTCAACCACCAGGATCCGGCGCGGATCCTTGTGTGCCTGCTTGACCTCATAGAGGCCGAACAGCTCCCGCCCTTTATGGAAAATCGGGGTTTCCGGCGAGTTGAGGTATTTGGGGGTGCCGTCACCCAACACCCGGCCACCGAAGCCGATGACCCGGCCACGCTTGTCACGGATCGGGAACATGATGCGATCGCGGAAACGATCGTAGCTGCCCCCACCATTTTCACGAGTGATCAGCATGCCACCCGAGATAAGCAGCTGTTCGTGATCCCTGCTGGCGCCAAAGCGGCGACGCACCTGATCCCAATCGCTTGGGGCATAACCGATGTTGAAGCGTTTGACCACTTCACCGGTCAGCCCGCGTCCCTTGAGGTACTCCACTGCATGGGGAGCACTCTTGAGATTGCTCTCGTAGAAGCGGGCGATCTGGTTCATCAGCTCGAACAGATCCTTGCTGACGGCTGGCTGGCTATGACCAGATCCACCGCTGCTCTGCTCGCGGGGCACCTGCATGCCCTGCTGGCTGGCGAGCTCTTCGATGGCGTCGGGGAATTCGAGGCCGTCATACTCCATGACAAAGCCGATGGCGTTGCCGTGGGCGCCACAGCCGAAACAGTGATAGAACTGCTTCTCCTGGCTGACGGTAAAAGAGGGGCTTTTTTCGTTATGAAAAGGGCAGCAAGCCTGGTAGTTCTTACCGGCTTTTTTCAGCCGCACTCGCGAGTCGATCAGCTCGACTATGTCTGTGCGTGCGAGCAGATCGTCGATAAAGGATTGGGGGATCCTGCCTGCCATAACCGTCCTGTTTCACTGCGATAGAAAATAAAAAAGCCGCGCATTCACAAGGAAGCACGGCTTCTTCGACCAAACAAGAGTTTGCCTGTGTTACGCCAAGCGGGTTTTCACCTGAGCACTGACGGCGCCGACATCGGCACGACCCTGAATTTTTGGCTTCAAGACAGCCATGACTTTACCCATGTCAGCCATGACGGCAGCACCGCTCTCGGCGATGGCTTGCTCGATCAGGGCGGCAATTTCGTCTGCGGTCAGTTGTTGAGGCAGGAACTCCTGCAGCACAACGATCTCGGCGGACTCTTTGTCGGCGAGATCCTGGCGACCGGCAGCTTCAAATTGGCTGATGGAATCGCGGCGCTGTTTGACCATCTTGGTCACGACAGCGAGGATATCCTCATCATTGAGCTCGACACGGGTATCGACTTCACGCTGCTTGATTTCTGCCATCAACAACCGGATAGCGCCCAACCGCAGCTTGTCTTTGGCAAGCATGGCGAGCTTTTGCTGATCCTTGAGTTGATCCTTCAGAGACACGGCATGATCCCTTGATTAGTACAGGCGGATACGACGTGCGTTTTCGCGAGACAGCTTCTTGGCGTGACGCTTAACGGCAGACGCTTTGGCGCGCTTACGAATGGTAGTCGGCTTCTCGTAGAACTCACGGCTACGAACTTCGGACAGGATACCGGCTTTTTCGCAAGAACGCTTGAAGCGACGCAGAGCAACGTCAAACGGCTCATTTTCACGGACTTTGATTACTGGCATGTGCCTTTCACCTCAGTGATAAAATTGTTAGCTGACCTTCAATCGATCAGCATGACTTAAAATGGTGCGAAATTATACTCTGGACAGGGAATGAAAGTAAACCCGCAGAGATCGCTCTGGTTTAAAAAACCCGCGAAGGTTACCATAGCCGTCTCATTTTAGCAGTGAAAATTTTTAGCAATGCGTGTATTGGGCATAGAGACATCCTGTGACGAAACCGGGATCGCGATCTTCGACGATCAAAAAGGGATCCTTTCCCACCAGTTATATAGCCAGGTCAAGCTGCATGCGGACTACGGTGGCGTTGTCCCCGAGCTCGCCAGCCGGGATCACGTTCGCAAGACGATCCCGTTGATCCAGGCCGCATTGCGGGAGGCGGGACTGGGCAAGGATGACATCGATGGCATCGCCTATACCGCGGGGCCGGGTCTGGTTGGCGCCATTCTGGTGGGGGCCACCATCGGCCGTTCACTGGCGATGGCGTGGAACAAGCCGGCTATCGCCGTCCACCATATGGAAGGTCACCTGCTGGCGCCCATGCTGGAAGAGAAGGCCCCCGAGTTCCCCTTCGTGGCGCTGCTGGTCTCCGGTGGCCACTCCATGCTGGTGCGGGTTGATGGCATCGGCAGCTACCAGCTGCTGGGCGAATCCATCGACGATGCCGCCGGCGAGGCGTTCGACAAGACCGCCAAGCTGATGGGGCTGGACTATCCGGGTGGCCCGCTGCTCTCCCGTCTGGCCGAGAAGGGCACCACCGGACGTTTCCACTTCCCCCGTCCCATGACTGATCGCCCCGGGCTCGACATGAGCTTCTCCGGCCTCAAGACCTTTGCCGCCAACACCATCGCTGCCAACGGTGATGATGAGCAGACCCGCGCCGATATCGCCCGTGCGTTTGAAGATGCGGTGGTCGATACCCTGGCCATCAAGTGCCGTCGTGCCTTGAAAGAGACTGGCCTCAAGCGTCTGGTGGTGGCCGGTGGCGTCAGTGCCAACCGCCACCTGCGCGCCCAGCTGGCCGAGCTGATGGAGAGCCTCAAGGGCGAGGTGTTCTATCCGCGCACCGAATATTGCACCGATAACGGCGCCATGATTGCCTATGCCGGCATGCAGCGTCTGAAGGCGGGCGTGTTCGAGCCGCTGGCGGTCAAGGCCGTGCCGCGCTGGCCGCTGGATACCCTGGATCCGGTCTGATCCTGAGGATCCTGTCCCTGCCGGGCCAGTGATGTGACATGCCCCGGGCATGCTCTCTGTGAAGACGGGGGCCTGTCCGGGGCATTTTTATTGCTGCACCACGGCTTGCCTGATTATTCCTTGTGGATCGGAAGAGGGCTCTGCAGCGTCGTAGCTATCCCCTCAAGCCTGCTTTTGGTATCCATGTCGCGCTATAAATTAAATTTATGTATTTTGGCAAATTGGCCTCATTTTCTCTTATGCCTTTGCCAGCTCCTGCCTGTGGCTCTGTTTTTGCCCTTTATTACCGCCAGCTCGCCATCGTCCGATCCTGATAGATGCCTGCGCCCACAGAGTGCCGCCAGAACGCGCCTGATAAAGAGGTGAGGAAAGGAAGGTGACGGTGCGGGATGGCCATCTGATGCGTTTGACTGCGGTTGATACGGAATCCTGCGCCACGGTTTCGCTGTCAGCAGCCAGTGTCTGAGAGAGGCACAAAAAAATCCCCGCCAGCTGGCGGGGATTCTTGATTGGCTATCGACAGGTGATGCGATTACAGCATGATGCCGCCGAAGAAGAAGCCCAGCGCCACGGCAATCGCGATGGTGGCGGTGCCGGGGATAAAGAAGGGGTGGTTGAACACGGCTTTGCCGATGCGGGTTGAGCCGGTGTCGTCCATCTCTACCGCGGCCAGCAGGGTCGGGTAGGTCGGCAGTACGAACAGGGCGCTCACGGCCGCGAAAGAGGCGATGGCGGTCAGCGGGCTGACACCCAGAGCCAGAGCGGCAGGCATCAGGGCCTTGGTGGTTGCACCCTGTGAGTAGAGCAGCATGGCGGCGAAGAAGAGCACCACGGCCAGCAGCCAGGAGTACTGGTTCAGCAGGTCGCCGGCGATCAGCTGGATGGTGTCCATGTTGCCTTTCACGAAGACGTTACCCAGCCAGGCCACACCCAGTACGCAGATACAGGCGGACATACCGGACTTGAAGGTCGGCATGTTGGTCACTTGAGTAGCGTCCAGTTTGCACACCAGAGTCATGATGGTGGCAGCGGCCAGCATGATGCCCATGATGGCACCATCGCGGGGGATCGGCGGGTTGGTGATGAGGCCAACTTTACCGGAGATCGCGGTGGCATAGGCCATGACGGCCACGATGGCAGCGATGAAGATCCAGACGGACAGCTTGGCGTACGGCTTGATTTCCAGCTGGCTGGTACCGCGCAGCTTGATCTGGCCCTTGGCTTTACGCTCCAGATAGACTTCGTCCTGCTCCAGCGGCTTGCCCATCATGTTGGCGATGAAAGCACCCAGGATACAGGCCAGGAAGGTGGAGGGGATGCAGATGGCCAGCAGGGTCAGGTAGTCAACACCGAACGGCTCGAGCATGCCGGAGAAGGCAACCACAGCGGCAGAGATCGGGGAGGCTGTGATGGCGATCTGGGAGGCGACAACCGCGATGGAGAGCGGACGGGACGGGCGGATCCCCTGCTCCTTGGCCACTTCTGCGATAACCGGCAGGGTGGAGAAGGCGGTGTGACCGGTACCGGCCAGCATGGTCATCAGATAGGTGACGACCGGGGCGGCGAAGGTGATGTATTTAGGGTTCTTGCGCAGCGCTTTTTCAGCCAGGGAGACCAGATAGTCCATCCCGCCAGCCAGTTGCATACAGGCGATGGCGCAAATGACGGACGCAATGATCATGATCACATCCCAGGGGATGTAGGTGACCAGCTGGTCACTCGGGATCTGCACCCCGAGGCCCCAGGTCAGGACCAGAACCCCCAGACCACCGGCAAAGCCGATGCCGATGCTGCCTATCCGGGCGCCCAGATAGATAGCGGCGAGCACGACAAGTAACTCGATTCCAATCATAGCGATAACTCCATTTTTTAGTTTTTTGGTTTTTATTTGGCAAAAAGCCAATTCCCGATCGGGCTGGGGATAGAGACCAATCGGGAACTGACTTTAAATGGGCCGGGAAGATCCCGGCCCATGCGTCGCTTATACAGTGGTTTCGCGAGTGAAACGCTTGGCCTTGTATTGCGGGTTCATCAGGTTCTCGATGGAGAGGATCTCGTCCAGCTGCTCGGCGCTCAGCAGGCCGCGCTCCAGTACGACTTCACGTACGTTCTTGCCGGTCTGGGCGCAGATCTTGCCAACGATGTCCCCTTCGTGGTGACCGATGAAGGGGTTCAGGTAGGTCACGATACCGATGGAGTTCAGCACGTGGTTCATGCAGATTTCCGGGTTGGCGGTGATACCTTCCACGCACTTCTCGCGCAGGGAGATACAGGCTTTTTCCATCAGGCTCAGGGATTCGAACATTGCCTGACCAATCACCGGCTCCATGACGTTCAGCTGCAGCTGACCGGCTTCGGCGGCGAAGGTGATGGTGATGTCGTTACCGAATACCTTGAAGCAGGACTGGTTGACCACTTCCGGGATAACCGGGTTGACCTTGGCCGGCATGATGGAGGAACCCGCCTGCATTTCCGGCAGGTTGATCTCTTTCAGGGCAGTGCGCGGGCCGGAGGAGAGCAGACGCAGGTCGTTACAGATCTTGGACAGCTTCATGGCCAGACGCTTGATGGCGCCGTGCAGCATGACGTAGGCGCCGCAGTCGGAGGTAGCTTCGATCAGGTCTTCAGCCGGTACATAGGCACGGCCGGTGATCTCGGCCAGACGCTTGATGGCCAGTGCAGAGTACTCGGGCGGAGTGTTCAGGCCGGTACCGATGGCGGTAGCGCCCAGGTTCACTTCGAGCAGCAGCTCCTGGCAACGCTTGATGGATTTGATCTCTTCGCGCAGGGTCACGGCGAACGCGTGGAACTCCTGACCCAGGGTCATGGGTACGGCGTCCTGCAGCTGGGTACGGCCCATCTTCAGGATCTTCTTGAACTCGTTAGCCTTGACGTCGAAAGCGGCGATCAGCGCTTCCAGGGCATGCAGGGTCACGTCGGTGCTGTTTACAACAGCAACGCGGAAACCGGTGGGGTAGGCATCGTTGGTGGACTGGCACTTGTTGACGTGATCGTTCGGGTTGATGACGTCGTAACGACCTTTCTCCAGACCCATGATCTCCAGTGCGATGTTGGCCAGCACTTCGTTGGTGTTCATGTTGACGGAGGTACCGGCACCGCCCTGGTAAACGTCGACCGGGAACTGGTCGAAGCACTTGCCGGTGTTCAGCATCAGGTCGCAGGCTTCCACGATCTTGTCTGCAATTTCAGGACGGATGGTACCGAGCTCACCGTTGGCCAGCGCAGCGGCCTTCTTGGTCAGCACCATGCCACGTACGAATTCCGGAACGTCAGAAATCTTCTGAGAGCTGATCTTGAAGTTCTCGACAGCGCGCAGGGTGTGCACACCGTAGTAGAGATCATTGGAAACTTCTTTAGTGCCCAGCAAGTCTTCTTCAATGCGGACGTTCTTGATGTCGCTCATTGTAATGCCTCAGAAATCAGATAAATGGAAAAATCCTCACCGAGTGGTCGCGAGTTCCTTGCGCACAGCTCATCCTGAAGCACCACACACCGAGTGGGGCGATTGGGAGTGTGACCTCCCTAATAACTAATCAACATACTACTCCAATTGAGGTATCGGTTATTAGAGCTGGATCACTAATCTGGTGACATCTTCAAATTCCTTTGATGAATGTACACATATGTTGTACATGATTTATCACCATGATTTTTATAAAAATTTGTAATTTTTTGCTGATTTTTTAGCGTCTGGTTGATGAGGGGGTCATTTGGGTGGCTTGAAAAGGGCGGGTTGGCCCCCATTTATTGGGGGTAGGAAGTGGTGACTCGCGCGTCTGAACATCGTGTGCACCTCCCGGTTCGCGGGACCACTTTTTCTCACATTTGACTGGTTGTGGAGCTTATATGGGCAAGCTGTTTCTGCTGTTGGTGGGTCTGGTGGTACTGGAGCTCACCGTGATGATCGAGGTCGGTTCTGTGATTGGAGCGCTGCCGACCGTCGGCTTGCTCATCCTGACCGCCATTCTGGGCTCTTCTCTGGTGCGCAGTGAAGGGCTCAAGACCCTGTTCAGTGCCCAGCAGAAGATGCAACAGGGCGAGATGCCGGGCCGCGAAGTGATGGGTGGCATGATGCTGGCGCTGGCCGGTCTGCTGCTGATCATCCCGGGTTTTGTCACCGACTTCTTCGGGATCCTGCTGCTGCAGCCCTGGCTGCGTAACAAGCTGGCCGACAAGCTGATCGGCAGCAACCAGTTCCGGATGCAGATGGGTGGTTTCCAGCGTACTCAATCGCCGTTTGAGCAATCCCTCGACGATCATCCGAAGCAGGGTGGCACCACCATCGAAGGCGAGTTTGAGCGCAAAGAGTAATCGACGAGACGAAAACCCGAGGCGAGTGACCGATCAGGGTTTGCCCTGATGGCACAAGGCCTCGAAGCGGTGTCGGGCATACCACCATGCGAGGGTGCCCGCCGCCAGATTGGCCAGCAGTATCCCCAGATATATCCCCTGTTCTCCCCCCCATCTGGCGCCTAGCCAGGCTCCCGGCAGTAAAAAGCCAAACAGCCGCAAGCCGTTGAACAAGAACGAGATGCTCGATGCCCGCACGCCATTGAGCGCCGAGGCTAGCAGCATCACCATCCCCTGAAAGCCATATCCGATCGGTACCAGATGCAGATAGAGGATGATGAGGCGGATCACCTGTGGATGGTCGCTGAACAGGTTGGCGATCATCGGAGCGAGCAGCCAGGTGAGGCCATAGATGGCAAGCTGGAACAGCAGGGCAAAGCGCATGCTGCTCTGAAGCGCGGCCTTGGCCCGGGTCGGATTGCCGGCGCCACAGTTTTGCGAGATGAAGGGGGCCAGCACGGAGGCGAGGGCCATCATCACGATCAGCAGCAGTGCCTCAACCCGCGATGCGGCGCCGTAAGCGGCCACCACTTCTGTCCCCAGACCGGCAAAAATCGTCATCAACACCGCATTGGCCAACGGATTGAGCATGTTGGTAAAAGAGGCTGGGATGGCGACATGGAGCAGTGCCCGCCAGTGGTAGATCAGCCGGGCGCGCGGCGAGAGGCGCCACAGCAGCAAGCCTTCCCGATGACGCAGGATGTAGAGGCTGACCAGCATGGCCATCAGCCATGAGATGGAGGTGGCGATGGCGGCACCCCGGATCCCCCACTCGGGGAAGGGGCCGATTCCGAAGATAAGCAGCGGATCCAGCATGCCGTTAACCAGACCGGCCACCGTCATGACGAGGCTGGGCGTCTTGGTATCGCCGGTGGCGCGGATGGCAGAGTTGCCCACCATGGGCAGTACCAGCATGGGCACGGTGAGATACCAGATCAGCATGTAGTCGTGGATAAGGGAGATAAGTTCGGCACTGGCGCCCAGCAGGGTAAATAGCGGTTTGATGGTGAGGGCGCCCCCTGCCGAGAGCAGGGTAACCAGGATCACCGCCAGAAACAGGCTATCGGTGGCGAGGTGGGCCGCCTCTTCATGCTTGCCCTGTCCCAATGCATGACCGATCACCGCCGAGAGGCCGGCCCCAAGTCCCATGGCGAGCGAGGTGACCACGAAGGTGACCGGAAAGGTAAAGCTGATGGCCGCCAGCGCTTCAGTGCCCAGCATGCCGATAAAAAAGGTATCGACCAGATTGAAGGCCAGAATGGCGACGATGCCGAGGATCATGGGGCCCGTCATCTGGCGCAGTACGACAGGGATCGGTGCTGTCAGCATGGGATTGATGCGGGTCAAGGGATCGTCTCTACATCTTGCTCGAAGAGCTGGGCTGATAACTGGGCTGGCGCTGCCAGCGAAGTTCGCGAAGAGAACAGGGGCGAACAATCGAAGGCGTTTATAGTACGTGAAAAAATTTTTTTTGTATTTGCCCTTGAAGGGTTAGCAACCTTACCCCACATCAGGGACATATCTGATTTGGCCTGGAACGGCCATTCCTCAAAGCAACAATGAGACTCATTTTGGGAGAGTTATCGATGAAAATTCGTCCACTGCACGACCGCGTCATCATCAAGCGCATCGAAGCTGAAGCCAAATCCGCTGGTGGTATCGTACTGACTGGTACTGCGGCTCAAAAGTCCACCCGTGGTGAAGTGCTTGCCGTGGGGACTGGTCGAATCCTGGATAATGGCGATGTCAAAGCGCTGGCCGTCAAGGTTGGCGACAAGGTTATCTTCAACGAAGGCTACGTCGTGAAAACCGAGAAGCTGGATGGTCAGGATGTGCTGATCCTGTCCGAGACCGACATTCTGGCGATTGTCGAAGAGTAATCCATCCCCACTTTTCTCCGAATTGATTGAAAGGATTGAATAAAAATGGCTGCTAAAGACGTTAAGTTTGGTAACGAAGCCCGCATCAAGATGCTGGAAGGTGTGAACATCCTGGCTGATGCCGTCAAGGTTACTCTGGGCCCGAAAG
Source organism: Aeromonas sp. L_1B5_3 (assembly GCF_963866575.1). Lineage (NCBI taxonomy): Bacteria > Pseudomonadati > Pseudomonadota > Gammaproteobacteria > Aeromonadales > Aeromonadaceae > Aeromonas > Aeromonas sp. L_1B5_3. The sequence goes on along the minus strand of NZ_CAWMDN010000143.1, from coordinate 4,392 downwards.
GCCGCAACGTGGTACTGGACAAGTCCTTCGGTGCCCCGACTATCACCAAAGATGGTGTTTCCGTTGCGCGCGAAATCGAGCTGGAAGACAAGTTCCAGAACATGGGCGCCCAGATGGTCAAGGAAGTGGCTTCCAAAGCGAACGACGCTGCGGGTGACGGTACTACCACTGCAACCGTTCTGGCTCAGGCTATCGTCAACGAAGGTCTGAAAGCTGTTGCCGCCGGTATGAACCCGATGGACCTGAAGCGCGGTATCGACAAGGCCGTTGTGGCTGCCGTTGCCGAGCTGCAGGCGCTGTCCCAGCCGTGTGCCGACAGCAATGCCATCGCTCAGGTGGGCACCATCTCCGCCAACTCCGACGAGAAAGTGGGCAAGCTGATTGCCGAAGCCATGGATAAAGTGGGTCGCGATGGCGTCATCACCGTTGAAGATGGTCAGGGTCTGGAAGATGAGCTGGCTGTTGTTGAAGGTATGCAGTTCGACCGCGGCTACCTCTCTCCGTACTTCATCAACAAACAGGAAACCGGTTCTGTCGAGCTGGACGACCCGTTCATCCTGCTGGTTGACAAGAAAGTCTCCAACATCCGCGAAATGCTGCCGGTGCTGGAAGGTGTTGCCAAAGCGGGCAAACCGCTGCTGATCGTTGCCGAAGACGTAGAGGGCGAAGCCCTGGCGACTCTGGTGGTCAACACCATGCGTGGCATCGTGAAAGTGGCTGCTGTCAAGGCGCCGGGCTTCGGTGACCGTCGCAAAGCCATGCTGCAGGATATCGCCGTACTGACTGGCGGTACCGTCATCTCCGAAGAAGTTGGCATGGAGCTGGAAAAAGCGACTCTGGAAGATCTGGGTCGTGCCAAGCGCATCGTCATCACCAAAGAGAACACCACCATCATCGATGGCGTGGGTGATGCAGGCGTGATCGAAGGCCGTGTTGCCCAGATCCGTCAGCAGATCGAAGAGACCTCCTCCGACTACGACCGTGAGAAGCTGCAAGAGCGCGTAGCCAAGCTGGCTGGCGGTGTTGCCGTGATCAAGGTCGGTGCTGCTACCGAAGTCGAGATGAAAGAGAAGAAAGCTCGCGTAGAAGATGCTCTGCATGCTACCCGTGCTGCTGTTGAAGAGGGCGTGGTTGCCGGTGGTGGTGTTGCGCTGGTTCGCGTTGCAGCCAAACTGGCTGGCCTGCGCGGTGACAACGAAGACCAGAACGTCGGTATCAAGGTTGCCCTGCGCGCCATGGAAGCCCCGCTGCGTCAAATCGTCATCAACGCCGGTGAAGAAGCTTCCGTCATTGCCAACGCGGTGAAGAACGGCGAAGGCAATTTCGGTTACAACGCTTACACCGAGCAGTATGGCGACATGCTGACCATGGGTATCCTGGATCCGACCAAGGTAACCCGTTCTGCACTGCAGTTCGCCTCTTCCATCGCCGGTTTGATGATCACCACCGAGTGCATGGTCACCGAGCTGCCGAAGAAAGATGCTCCGGCCATGCCTGATATGGGTGGCATGGGCGGCATGGGCATGATGTAATCATCATCCCGGCTCTGTTTGAGAAACGGCTCGCTTTGGCGGGCCGTTTTTTTTTATCCGGCTAAACTGAGAGTTGTTGATAAGGATGTTATTTGGAGGTGAGTATGAAAAAACTGGGTTTGATTTCTTTACTTTTTTCCCTGGCAAGCTTTTCCGTACTGGCATTGGGGACGCCTGCAGGGCCCGTGATTCTCAAGGTGACAGGCAATGTTAAAGCGACAGAAGCCGTAGATGGAGTTGCGCAATTTGACCTTGCCATGTTGCAGGCACTGCCACAGCATGAGATCGTGACCGGGAATCCCTGGGTCGATAAGCCCCATAAGTATCGTGGTCCCAAACTGGCTGATGTACTGGCGGCTGTAGGGGCTGATGATGGCAACTCCATTACCCTGACTGCACTCAATAGCTACCAGATCCGTATCAACTGGGACAAGGTCAAACACTATGAGCCTATCCTTGCTTGGGAGGACGATGGTGTCGTCATGAAGGTGCGCGACAAGGGGCCGCTCTGGTTTATGCTGCCACTTGATCAACATCCGGAATTGAAACGATCCGAATATACCGACATGATGATCTGGCAGCTCAGCGCGGTTGATATCCAGCATTAATCGTTTATTGCTCAGGAGTATGGGGTGAAGGAAAAGACCAAAGCCTGGCCACTTGTCGCCACTCTTTATTTTTTCATCCTGTTGTTTACGGGAAGTACTCTCTATTCTCTGGTTCAGATCCAGAATGCGACCCGAGTCATGGAGAAGTACACCTATGATGTCTCCTGGGCATTGATGCAATTGCAGCTAGAGCTGGGGCGGTTTCTGAATAGTGTCGAGGTTTACCACTACGGTGGCATCGACCACGACGCCCTGATGCTGCGTTATGACATTCTCTGGAGTCGAACCCCAATCCTGCTTAGCGGCCAATTGCGCAAGAGCATGGAGGACAAGCAGAAGACCCTGCGTCTGGTGCAGCTGATCGAAAGCAATATCCGCAATATGGAACCTGATATCACCAGGTTGAAAGTTGGATCTCCGGATTACCAGCAAATCATGATGCGCCTTGCACCTTTGCAAGAACCGCTCTCTTATTCTCTTGCATCTGTTATGCAGAAGAACATCAACATCTATTCAGAGAACGATCGCCATTTTGCCCAGCTGCGTAATGCTCTGCTGATGATGGTATCTGGTCTGGTTATCTCGGTACTCTTGCTCAGTGCGCTGCTTATATACGAAGGGCGGCGTCATTTCAGAGCTGTGCGGCGAGATCCTCTGACCGGATTGCCAAATCGGGTTGCCTTGCTCGAGATGATGGAATTCTATGCGACGCAAGAGATGCCATTTGGTCTGGTGCTGGTAGATATTAATGACTTCAGGGATATCAACAGCAAGTTTGGTTACGACACAGGGGATTATCTGCTCAACGAATTGGCAAAGAGGGTCAAAGCCTTATGTGAAGAAGGCGAGTCTTGTGGACGCCTTGGTGGGGATCAGTTTGCAATTATCCAGCGTGGTAGCAGTGACCTGCGACAAATCAGGGAGCTGGTCGCGCGCCTATTGCATTCACTCAAACAGGACATGGTGTTTGATAATTATCCTTTCCGTCTTGAAGTCGGTATCGGCATAGCCTTTTATCCCGTTGATAGCGATAAAACCCAAGAGCTGTTGAGTCGGGTAGAGCAGGCCCTTTTTCATAGCCGTAAAACGCACGTTCCCTACGTTATCTATGATAACTCGCTGCTCAATGAGACTGCTCGTCGTAAACACCTTGCTTCCGACATGGTCATGGCGCTGGAGCACAACGCGCTCGAGCTTTATTACCAGCCCATCGTCAATCTTGAGACTGGTCGCTGTGAAGCGGTGGAGGCATTGCTGCGTTGGCGCCATCCCGAGCTTGGATTTATCCCACCCAATGAAGTCATCATGGTGGCTGAAGAGTTTCAGCTTGCCGAGCGGGTGGGCAGCTGGGTGCTTAATACTGCTTGTGAGCAGCTCTATCAGTGGCACCAGCTGGGCCTCGTCGACTTGCAAATGTGCGTGAACATTTCTCCTGGCATGTACCAACGCAATTTGTTGAAACTGGTTGCCAAGGCATTAATGGAACATCATCTGCCCGCACGAAGTCTGGTTCTGGAAGTCACGGAAGACACCACAATGAGGGAGGTGAAGAATTCGCTGCAATTGATGCAGGATCTGAATCAGCAGGGAGTGCTGCTGGCATTGGATGATTTTGGCACTGGCTACTCATCGCTCAGCTATCTGCAGAAGTTGCCGGTAAGCAAAGTGAAGATCGACCGCTCTTTCATTCAGGGGATAGATACTTCGCTTGAAGCATCGGAGCTGGTCGCCAATATCTGCAGGATGGGTTCCATGCTTGGCAAGATTTTGGTGTGCGAAGGGATAGAGACACAAGCTCAGCTGGATGTCTTGCGCTCCCTGACCGATATCCACCTCTATGGCCAGGGATATCTCTTCAGCCGACCGGAACAGGCAGAAAAGATCTATCAAACTCTGTTGGAAATGGAAGAGCTTTGGCTGGCTCGACAACCATCTGACATCGCATGCATCAGCTAATAGATTGGATATGTGCCAGTTAAAGGTCTCTCGAAGATGTGATTTAGTTCAAAAGACGCGCACTATGTTTGTTATCTGAACGTTTGTTTGCATTTCTCAAAAAAATACGTACCCCCCCCTTGCCAGAACGAATTCACTCTCTATAATGCGCCTCCATCGACACGGCAAGCGGCAACGCAAAGCCTGAGTCGATAACCTCGAAAAGCCTTTGCAAATAAGGCTTGACTCGAGAAGGCGGTTGAGTAGAATGCCACTCCCGCAGCAGCAAAAGCTGCGTCGTTCTTTAACAATTTGAA
>NZ_CAWMDN010000142.1:0-436 GCF_963866575.1 Aeromonas sp. L_1B5_3 | reverse complement strand
AACTGCCTCAACTGCCTCACTCCATCATCTTGTCGCATCTATATATGAAGGAAGGGGGGTTCCCGAGCCTAGCGAAATGGTGGATGGCCAGCTCACTTCATTTAAGCATCGTCAGCTAGCTGGATATCGCCCACCAGGGTGGTGCAGGGGTCTACATATACCCGTTTGCCCAGTTGTGGGCGTTTTCCTTTGTAAGGTCTCAGTCGCAAGTCCATCTTGGCCTCCTTGTTTTCGGCCATTCTAGTAACCTGAAGGCTGTTTCTGTGGATAAGTTTGTATAAAAGCTGTGGTTGGAGGTGAATAACTAAAAAAGTACGGTTTTTTGCAATTTTATTGCAGGAGGGGGGTTGCCAGAACGAATTCACTCCCTATAATGCGCCTCCATCGACACGGCAAGCGGCAACGCAAAGCCTGAGTCGATAACCTCGAAAAGCCT
>NZ_CAWMDN010000141.1:0-829 GCF_963866575.1 Aeromonas sp. L_1B5_3 | reverse complement strand
AAAAAGATGGCTTTCGCTGCTCGTTCGCTCACAAAGCCACCAACCAGCATATTTAACCGGCGAAATCAGCTTGCTGCAGGCACCGCGATGGCAAAATCGTGCAGGTTGTCATAGATGGCATCTGCCAGTGCGCTACCCGTTTCGGTAACCGGCTTACCGGTTCTGACCATGATCTTGTGACCGACCCCGGCATTGCTCGCTGCTTTCAGATCGGAAGGCTTGTCACCCACCATATAGGAACGACTCATGTCGATGTTCAGTTCCTTCTTGGCGAGCAACAACATTCCCGGTTCCGGCTTGCGGCAGTCACAGGGAGCACCGTGATCCGGATGGTGTGGGCAGAAGTAGATACCATCGAGGTCCACATCGCGATCGGCCAGCGACCAATCCATCCACTCGGTCAGGTTCATGAAATCATCTTCGGTGAAATAACCGCGGGCAATCCCTGACTGGTTGGTCACTACAACCAGCAGATAGCCTTTCTTTTTGAGGAGCTGCAGGGCGTCTATGACTCCGGGCAGAAAATGGAAGTCATCGACCTGGCTGACATAGCCAGTGTCTTCATTGATGACACCGTCACGATCCAGAAAAATGGCGGGTTTGCTCACGGAAACTACCTCTATCAATGGTTTTGCCCAGTATCTCACAGGGCAGATAAAGCCCAAAAACAAAAGGGGCGGCCGAAGCCACCCCTTTCATGTGTGTATTTAAAGTATCGATTAAGCGATAACTTTAGCTACAACACCAGCACCTACGGTACGGCCACCTTCACGGATAGCGAAACGCAGGCCGTCGTCCATTGCGATCGGTGCAATCAGGGTAACAACCA